>JBHIBI010000017.1:0-13273 GCA_046758985.1 Dehalococcoidia bacterium | reverse complement strand
GGATGGCGGGGCATCGAGAGCGTGGCCCAGGAGGTGCAGGCCCTAGGCCGCCGCGCCCTGACCCTGTACGCTGACCTGCGCTCCAGCGACCAGATCCAAGACCTGGTCAGCCGCGTGGTGGAGCACTTTGGGCGCATCGACATCCTGGTGAACAACGCCCGCGCTACCAGCGGCATCGACAACGCCCCTATCACCGAGCTCTCCGAGGAGGTCTGGAACGCCGTTATGACCCTCAACACCACCGCCGTCTTCTTGTGCACCAAGCTGGTGGCCCGCGAGATGGTCCGCCTGGGCAACGGTGGCCGCATCATCAACATCGGCTCTCAGGCGGGGAAGCAGGCCTTTGCCCGGCGGGCAGCCTATTCGGCCTCCAAGTTCGCCGTGCTGGGCCTGACCCAGTCCACCGCCCTGGACCTAGCCCCCTACGGCATCACCGTCAACGCGGTGTGCCCGGGGCAGGTGAACACCAACCGGGTAGACGCCTGGGAGCAAGCCAGGGCCGCCGAGCTGGGCATCCCTATGGAAGAGCTGCGAGAGCAGTTAGTACAGGAGAGGGCTAGGGCCACGCCCCTGGGGCGCATCGCCGAGCCCGAGGATGTGGCCAACCTGGTGGCCTTCCTGGCCTCGGACGAGGCCAGCTTCATCACGGGGCAGGGGTACAACGTCAACGGCGGAATCCTGTTCCACTAACCGCGCCCTACTCGAGCTCCACCAGGGTATCGCCGTGGTTCACCTGCTGGCCCGCCTGGATGGGCACCGCCTTCACCGTCCCCGCCTGGGGTGCCCGCATGGCCTGCTCCATCTTCATGGCATCCAGCACGCAGAGAGTATCCCCCGGCGAGACCTGGTCGCCAGGCTTCACCGCCACGGAAACCACCTTGGCAGGCATGGGAGCGCGGAGCAGCTTCTCCGAGGGGCGGGTGACCGCGGGCTGGACAGGCCGGACGGGGGGTGGCGGCGCCTTGGTAGTAGGGTTGGCCGGGGCCGGGGGTTTCGGCGAGGGCCTCTCCACCTCCACCAGAAAGCGCTCGCCGTCCACCGTCACCTCCACGGGTGAACTGGAGAGGTCGCCCACCTCCACGGTGTACCAGTGGTCCCCCACCTTGACACGGATGCGCCGGGGCGTCAACGCCGGCCTCCCAGGATGGAGAGAAGCCCCGACCGCTCTCGCAGATGCTCCAGGAAGGCGGCAGAGCGGACCTCTCGCTCCAGCACGTAGCGGAGCACTGCCCGCAGCAGCCCCTGCACCTCCTGGGCCACCGGCGGCGGCACCGACCACCGCAGGAGCTCCGGCAGGGTCTCCCGCACCAGAAAGCGCAGCGCCTCCAGTGCCAGGGCCGAAAGGGGCAGCACCAGGACGTTGGCCGGCGTACAGCGGCCGCAGAGCAGGCCCCCACCCTCGGGAGTGAAGCGGTGCCCTTCGCCGGAGACGGGGCTACGGCACTCTACACAGTGGTGCAGCTCCGGCAGGAAGCCGGAGGCTTGGAGCAGACGCAGCTCGAAGTGGCGCAAGGCCAGCTCTTCCTGGGGGTGATCCTGAAGGAAACGGAGGGTCTCCAGCACCGTCTGGTAGAGACCAGGGCTGGCCACGCCTTCGGCACTGAAGCCGTCCACCAGCTCCGCCAGGTAGAGGCCCCGAGAGGTGCCCTCCAGGTCCGCCTTCAGGGCAGCGAAGCTCTCCACCATCTGGACCTGGGTGACGATGTCCAGGTTCCGCCCCCGGGCCAGGGCCAGCTCCAGGCGAGTCAGGGGCTCCAGGTGGCCTACCATCCGGCTGGTGGGCTTGCGAACCCCCCTGGCCACGGCCCTCAGCTTCCCCCCGTGGGGCGTCGCCAGGGTGACCAGCAGGTCGGCCTCACCCAAGGGAAGGGACTTGAGGACCAGGGCCTCGGTGCGATAGCTCTTGGGGCGGGCCATCTAGGAGAACTCCTGCCGCCCCTGGAAGGCCCGGGCCAGGGTCACGTCGTCGGCGTACTCCAGCTCACCGCCTACCGGCAGGCCTCGCGCCAGCCGGGTCACCTGCACCCCCAGTGGACCCAGGAGCCGGTAGAGGTACATAGCCGTGGCCTCCCCCTCCAGGTTGGGGTTGGTGGCCAGGATGACCTCGCCCACCTCCCGTTCCTTCAGACGGGCCAGCAGCTCCCCGATCTTCAGGTCGTCGGGGCCGACACCGTTCATGGGGGAAATGACGCCGTGGAGGACGTGGTAGAGGCCCTTGAACACGCGGGGCCGCTCCAGAGCGAGGACATCCAGGGGGTCCTCCACCACGCAGATGAGCTCCTGGTCCCGGTGAGGGTCGGCACAGATGCGGCAGGGGTCCTCCTCGGTGATGTTCTGGCATCGGGAGCAGAGAACGATGCGCTCCTTCACCGCCAGGATGGCCTCGGCCAGGGCTCGGGCCTCCTGGGGGGGCAGGCGGATGAGGTGATAGGCGAGGCGCTGGGCGCTCTTGGGCCCGATGCCAGGGAGCTTGTTCAGCTCCTCGATGAGCCGGGCTGCCGGCGCCGCTGCGGGGAGGAACTCAGTACTCATGGTCGCCTTCCCCGATAGGGCTACATCAGCCCGGGGATGTTCAGCCCCCCGGTGGCGGAGGAGAGCTTCCGGGCAGCCTGCTCCTGAGCCTTGTTCATGGCGTCGTTGACCGCGGCCATCACCAGGTCCTGAAGCATCTCCACATCCTCCGCCACCTCAGGGTCGATGTGGACGGACTGTACCTGCTGCTTGCCGGTCACCGTCACCTTCACCACGCCACCGCCGGCGCTGCCCTCCACGGTAAGCTGCTCCAGCTCCTCCTGGGCCTTAGCCAGCTTGGTCTGAAGCTGCTGGGCCTGGCGCAGCATCTTGCGGTTGATCATCTTGCCTCTCCTCCACGATTCTCGCCCCCATCCCTAGAGCCGCCCGCACCAGGTGGCTCTGAGCGGACACCGAGGCGTTGTTCACCGCGTTCTCCCCCACCAGCACCAACCTGAGGTCGTAGCTGGCCCCGATGACCTGCCGGAAGGCCTCCCCCACCGCCTGACGAGACGGGGGGTTCTCCAGCTCCTGCTGCATCCGCTCCAGATGGGACTTGTGAGCAAAGCCCAGGACGATGGTCTCGCCAGCAATGCGGCATGACTTGCAGTCCCGCAAGAGGGCCCCGATGTTGAACCGCTGACCCTTGAAGCGGCTCAGGGCCTTAACCACCGTGTTCCAGCGGTCAGCGGACAGAAAGCCTTCGCCGGGGCTGGACGCCTCCGGCTGGGGGGCTTGCGCGGCCGGCGCCGGGGCCGTCGCCCGAGGCTGTGGCGGTGATGTCGGCCGTTTCGCCTCAACTGGGTGAGACGAGGCGGTAGGAGCCCCGGCTTGAGGAGCGGGAGGAGCTTCCCGGGGTCGGGGCTGCGCCTCGGCGGGCTCCACCAGGCTGGCTTCCACCACCGCCAGCTCCAGGGGCAGGGGCGAGGGGCTATCGTAGCGCAGGCGTACCTCGCCCAGGAGCTTGAGGGCCCGCAGCACCCGGGGCAGAGAGCTGTGGGAAGCCAGGGGCCGCAACTCCTGCAGCGTCTCGGGGGCGTAATCCACCCCGTCGGTGGCACCACACTGGAGCAGGAGGAGAGCCCGCAGGTAGTCCAACACCTGCCGGTGCAACTGGTGCACCTCCAGTCCCTCCCACAGGGCACGGTTCAGCTCCCGGAGGGCCTCCGGTGTGTTGCCGGTGAGGAGGTGCTTCACCACCTGGCGGGCCTGTTGCCCCTCACCGACCCCCAGCATCTCCTGCACCTCCCCCATGCCAATGGGGGAGCCTCCGGAGACCACCAGTTGTTCCAGCAGGTTCTCCGCGTCTCGGAGGCTGCCACCAGCAGAACGGGCCAGGGCCCGCAGTGCCTCCGGCTCCGCGGTAATCTCTTCCGCTGCGCAGAGCTGCTCCAGCCGTTTCACCACGGCCTCGGCGGAGATGCGGCGGAAATCGAAGCGCTGACACCGGGAGACCACCGTGGGCACCAGCCCTTGAGGCTCGGTGGTACAGAGCACAAAGATGACGTGGGGCGGGGGCTCCTCCAGGGTCTTCAAGAAGGCGTTGGAGGCGTGTTCGGTCAGCATGTGGGCCTCGTCGATGATGTACACCTTGAAGCGGCTCAGGGTGGGGGAGAAGTATACCTTCTCCCGGATACTGCGGATCTCGTCGATGCCGCGGTTGCTGGCGGCGTCCAGCTCCAGCAGATCCACGAACTCCCCCCGGTGGAAGGCCTGGCAGACAGCACAGCGGTCGCAGGGCTCACCCTCCTGAGGCTCCAGGCAGTTAATAGCCTTGGCCAGGATGCGAGCGGTGCTGGTCTTGCCTGTACCCCGGGGCCCACAGAAGAGGTAGGCGTGTGCTATCCTCCCCCGGGCCACGGCCTGGCACAGGGTCTGGATAACGTGCCCCTGACCCACCACCTCTTCAAAGCGCTGAGGGCGCCACTTACGGTAGTAGACCTGCGAGGTCATCCTCCTCCGTTGCTAGGAGGCCCTAGCCAGGGCCTCCTGCTCCCGGGCCCTCATGGCCCGCTCCTCCTGAGGCTCGGCATGGTCGTAGCCCAGCAGGTGCAGGATACCATGGACCACCAGTAGGGCCAGCTCCCGCTCCAGGGGCTGCTCACACTCCTGGGCCTGACGCTCCGCCTGGGGATAGGAGATGATCACCTCCCCCAGGGGCTCGGCGACACCGGGCGGCACCGGAAAGGGCTCTCGACCGTCCTTCGGCACCGGCGGCTCGCTCTGGCCCTGCCACTGGCCCGGGTGCCGCAGCGAAAAGGAGAGGACGTCGGTCACCTCGTCCAGACCCCGGTACTCCCGGTTCAGCCGGTGCAGGGTCTCGTCGTCGGCGATGACCAGGCTGAGCTGGCAGGAACGGCCAGGGAGGGCCACGTCCAGGGCAGCCAGGGCGGTCTTGCGCAGCCAGGGCCGAGAGACCCGTTTCGCAAAAGGGGGAAAGACGTGAAGAGCCACCTGCCTTCTGGGCATACCATCCCCCTTCCTTGGGGGAATGATAGCACAGGCCCCCGGGGGCTTCAAGGAACCGAGGGCACATCCACATGCTGTTCTGCCCATTCCCTCCTCACCGGAACCCAGCTAGTTGCCCTGCTCCCCCACGAACAGGTATAATCGGCCTAGGAACCCCCTGTTGCGGAGGCCAGAACTCCATGCGCATCATCCTCTACACCGGCAAGGGCGGCGTGGGCAAGACCAGCGTGGCCGCCGCCACCGCCTTGCTCACCGCCGAGGCCGGCTACCGCACCATGGTGATGAGCACCGATACCGCCCATAGCCTGGCCGACTCCTTCGACATACTCCTGGGCCCCGAGGGCGTCCAGATAGCGCCCAACCTCTGGGGCCAGGAGGTTGACGTCTTCAAAGAGCTCAGCGTCCACTGGAAGACGATCCAGGAATGGCTGGCCGCCCTGATGCGGTGGCAGGGCATGGACGAGGTGATGGCCGAGGAACTGGCCATCCTGCCCGGCATGGAAGAGCTGGTGGCCCTCCTCTACGTCACCCAGTACTCCCGGCAGCAGGAGTGGGACGTGCTGATCGTAGACTGCGCCCCCACCGGCGAGACCCTACGGCTCCTCAGCTTCCCCGACATGGCCCGCTGGTACATGCACCGCCTGTTCCCCCTGGAGAAGAAGGTGGCCGCAGCCATTGGCCCCGTGGCCCGGGGCATCCTACACCTTCCCATACCTGACCAGAGGGTCTTCGACAGCATCCAAGACCTGTATACGCAGCTTGAGGAGATGCGCCAGCTCCTGCTGAATCCGGAGACCGCTTCGGTGCGGCTGGTGGTCAACCCCGAGAAAATGGTGATCAAGGAGGCTCAGCGCACCTTCACCTACCTCAATCTCTACGGCTACCACACCGACCTGGTGGTGTGCAACCGGGTCCTGCCCCAGGCCGCAGGCGACGGCTTCTTCCACAACTGGAGGGTCAGCCAGGGTAAGCACATCAAGCTGATCGAGGAGGTCTTCTCCCCCTTGCCCATCCTTCAGGCCCCCCTGCTGGACCGGGAGGCGGTAGGAGTGGAGGCCCTCCAAGAGCTGGGAGAGGCCATCTTCACCGCCACCGACCCCACCCAAGTCTTTTATCACGGTCAGGCCCAGGAGGTGGTCAGGGAGGGGAGGAACCTCGTGCTCAAGGTTCAGCTCCCCTTCGCTAGCAGGGAGGAGGTATCCGTTCTCGAGAGCGGGGACGAGGTGGTGGTGCAGGTGGGACGGTATCGCCGGAATATTCTCCTGCCACGGGTGCTCGTCGGCTCCAGCGTCCAGGAGGCAACGCTGGAGGGGGATACCTTACGACTGACCTTCAGTCCAAAGGCACGGGCCAGGAAAGAGTAGAGTCCAGCCTGCCTGAGAGGAGTATGCCATGCCCCAACGCATCATCGATGTCCAGTACACACCAGACGATGGCCTGACGCTTCGGTTCCGCCCAGGGGTGCTCAGGGAGATGAGTGCTCAGAGCAGAAGGCGGTTCCGCAGCACCAACCGCAAGCTCTTGGTGGCCCTGCGGGGCTGGCTGAACGAGGCCATCACCTGGCTGGAGGAGGAGAACCCCCGGCACCGGGCCCGCAAGGTCAAGGTCAAGGGCGGTAAGGAAGGGTAGCCCGCACCGGTAGGATCCACTGTGAGCCAACCTTATCGACTACCCGTCCTGCTGCTCACCCTGAGCGCCTTCAGGCTACCGTCCCGGAGAGCCCTCGTACAGGGAAACCCTTTGCAGGAATAATGGGAAACGAGAGGGCTCCGGTGACAGGGAGTGCCGCTCCACTCTTGGCGCCTGCCGCGCCTGGGCCAGGTAGGCTTGAAACTCCTGATAGCTGGAGAACCGGGCCACCGTGCGGATAAACTCCCCCACCGAGGGGCTCAGGGCTCGCAGCTCCTCCAGCTCCCCATGGATGGGGCTCACCGAGGCCGGGCTGTCGGCGTAGGTGCCGTGGAAGGCGAAGTAGGCCTGGTTCAGCTTCCGAATGTAGTAGCCCTGCTCCACAAAGAGCCTTCGCCGCTCCTCCATGTACCGCTCCGCCTCCTCTACCCGGCCCTGGGCCAGCAGCTCATCCACCCGTAGGCGGGTCCGCCGCATCTCTCGGTCGAAATCGAAGCCTTCCTCTTCCCCCTGGGCCGGTGAGCCTGAGGCGGAGTCCCGGGCCCTGGGCTGGCCCGTGATGGCCTGGTAGACCACGTCGGCTAACTCCTGGCTGGCCAGGTCCGCCATGGTCTCATTGAGGGTGGTCATCTCGAGGCTCCGGGCGTAGTTGCGCCCCAGGGGCCGGAAGTAGAAGAACTGGTGCAGCCACTCGTGCAGGGCCGCGACCAGGACACCTTCGAGGTCATAGGTAGCGGGAATGACGCTGGGATAGGTAGAGAGACCTCCCGTGCCCACCACCAGGGCAGCCAGGTCGTGCCCCTTGAGGATGGTCTCCTCCAGGGACTCCGTCTCAGCCACCGCCATGCCGGGCCGGAGGAGGACCTGCTCCAACGACTCGATGCGGTCCCGGGGGGAGACTACCAGCACGCTAGGGGGCCGGTCGAAGGCGAAGTCCACCGGCGGGAAGAGGGTACCCACCCGGGAGGTTAGCCCCTCCTGGGCCAGGGCCGTCGTCATCTCCCCCTCCAGCACCTCCTCAATACGTGCGCCCAGGGAGGCCTGACGGGCCTGCAGAGGCTGCAACGTCTCCTCCAGTTGCCGCACCTCGGAGGAGCTCGCCGTGCCGGAGCGGGCCACAGCTCGCCTCAGCTCGTCCTCCATCCGCCGTATCTCCCGGCCCAGATGGAAGAACTGTCGGACCTCCTCCAGGCGCACCCCCCGGTCCCGGTGGCCGCCGGGCAGCAGGTCCCGCACCTTGTACAACCACTTGCCCGGGAAGTTGGCCACCTCCCACTGGACCAGTTGAAAACGGTAGGGGCTTGCCAGCTCTTCGACCGGACTGAGCCCGAGGGTACCCCTGGGGAGGAGGACCCAGAGCAGCACGAGGGTGAACGCCAGGGTAAGGAACCGCTTCATCCCATCTCAATGCCAGCATAGCACGGCGCTCTGAGGGGCTCAACGAGCCGCGGCGTTGCAAGCCCTGGGACTAGTTGGCTACAATAGCCCTGGTGGAGTTGATCCAACCTGCGGAGGAGCCTCCCCCGGGCCTGTGGCTGAAAGGGAACCGGCTGGGAGTGCCCATGAAAGGGGATGACCGATGCAAGGCTTCGCTGCTGCATCTATCCGCAACATCGTCCTGCTCTCTCACAGCGGGACGGGCAAGACCACCCTCTCTGAGGCCCTGCTTTACGCCACCAAGGCCATCAGCCGCATGGGCAAGGTGGAGGACGGCAACACTGCCTCCGACCACGAGCCCGAGGAGGTCAAACGCACCAGCAGCATCCAGACCTCTCTCATCCCCGTCCTCTGGAAGAGCCACAAGCTCAACTTCCTGGACACCCCGGGCTACGATGACTTCCTGGGGGAGGTCATCAGCGCCCTCCGGGCAGCCGACGGAGCTATCCTGCTGGTGGCGGCACCCACGGGGGTGGAGGTGGGCACCGAGCGGGCCTGGAGCCTGTGTCAAGAGTGGGGTCTGCCCCGCCTGATCCTCATCACCAAGATGGACCGGGAGCACGCCAATTTCCAGGGTGCCCTGGAGAGCGTGCAGCAGCGCTTCGGAAGACGCTGTATCCCCATCCAGCTCCCCGTGGGGGCGGAACAGCAGTTCCAGGGTGTGGTTGACCTGCTCAACCCCTCCGCCGAGGTCCCTCCAGAGGTGGCAGAGCAGTGGCAGGCCGCCAGGGAGCGCCTGGTGGAGGCCGTAGCGGAGACCAATGACGAGCTGGCCACCAAGTACCTGGAAGGGGAAGAGCTGACACAGGAGGAGCTGCTGGTAGGGCTCACCAGGGGCGTCCTTTCGGGCCAACTGGTGCCGGTGCTGGTAGCGGCAGCGACACAACTGGTGGGCATAGAGGACCTCCTGGAAGCGGCGGTCCATCTGCTGCCGTCTCCCCAACAGCGCCCGCCGGTGGAGACGACCCCGGCCTCCGGTGGCGAGGGAGTGAGCCTCTCCCCCGATGCCCAGGGCCCCCTGGTGGCCCAGGTCTTCAAGACCACCGCGGACCCCCACGTGGGAAAGCTCTCCTTCTTCCGCATCTACAGCGGCACCTTCCACGGCAACTCCGAGGTGTGGAACGCCACCCGAGGCCAGGCGGAGCGCATTGGCAACCTCTTCGTTCTACGAGGCAAGACCCAGGAGGTGGTGCCGGAGCTCCCTGCTGGGGACATCGGCGTGGTGTCCAGGCTCACGGTTACCACCACGGGCGACAGCCTGGGGAACCGGAACCGGCCCCTGATCCTGGAACCCACTCAGTTCCCCACTCCCAACTACGGCATGGCCGTCTCCCCCAAGAGCAAGGCCGATCTGGACAAGATGTCCTCGGCCCTGAGCCGTATGCTGGAGGAGGACCCCAGCCTTAAGCTGGTCCGGGACCAGGATACTAGCCAGAGCGTGCTCTACGGCTTCGGGGATACCCACCTGGAGATGACGGTGGAGAAGATCAGGCGGAAGTTCGGGACCGAGCTGCTGCTCCAGACTCCAAGAGTGGCCTACAAGGAGACTCTAAGCGCCCCGGCCAAGGTGGAATACCGGTACAAGCAGCAGAGCGGGGGTCACGGCCACTTCGCCCATGTGTTCCTGCGGCTGGAACCCCTGCCCCGAGGTTCGGGGGTCGAGTTTGCCTTGGAGGTAGTGGGCGGGGCGGTCCCCAGGGAGTTTTTCCCTGCGGTGGAGAAGGGGGTGCGCCGGGCCTGCACCGAAGGGGCCCTCGCGGGATACCCCATCGTCGACGTGAAGGCCGTCCTCTACGACGGCAGCTCCCACCCGGTGGACTCCGCCAGTATGGACTTCGACATTGCGGGATACTACGGCCTTAAGAAGGGGTTCCTGGAGGGTTCTCCCCTGCTCGTGGAGCCTATCATGCGCCTGCGAGTCACCGTGGCCGAGCAGTACACCGGCGATGTCATCGGGGACTTGAACTCCCGGCGCGCCCGCATCCTGGGTATGACCCCCCAGGATGGCACTACCACCATCGAGGCCGAGGTGCCCCAGGCCGAGGTGATGCGCTACGCCATCGACCTGCGCTCCCTGACCCAGGGCCGGGGCAGCTACACGGTGGAGCTCAGCCACTACGAGGAGGTGCCCTCCCAGCTCTCCCAGCGGATCATCGACCAGGCCAAACGGGCCAAGGAGACCGCCGAGCGGGCTTAGAGCCAGCCACGCACCAGCTTCCTGCCCGCCTCAGGGGGCTGTACCCGGCGGCTGAGGGGCACCAGGATGGCGGCGATAAACGCCATTCCCCCAAGCCAGAGGATGGCCGCCAGGATATGGATGGTGACGCTGGCGCTGTACATCAGGAGACGGGGCGAGGAAAGGATGCCCTCGCGGCAAGGGCCGGTGTTTCCTAGCCTCTCCGGGTCCAAACGGTGTAGTAGTTCTCACCCCGGATAAGCTGAAACATCGCCTCGCGTTCCAGGCGCTCCAGCTCCTCGAGAACCCCTTCGGCGACCTTCACCGCCCCCACGGAGCCGGTACGGGCCAGGCACTCCAGGAGCTTATCCCAGACGCCCAGGCTCACCAGGCTGCGCAGGGAACCGTGCCAGGGTAGAAAGGCGACGGCCCGAGGACGGGGGAAGTGGGGACGGAGTCGTCGGATGCTGCGGAGCCGCTCCTCGGGGGAGGCGACCATGGGCAGGAGCCGCACCATGGGGCCGTCTTCCAGGGTGCAGCGGGTGTCGATGACCAGACTCTTCCGAAAGAGGGGGAAGAAGAGGGAGATGACCTCGGCCCCCTCCATCTCCCTTAAGAGCCGCTCACCCTCGCCCATCGTACCCCCTTTCGCCGCCGTGGACAGGGCTCCCCCTGCGAGGCAGGGGTGAAGCCCTAGCTCCCGACCAGCTCTCGCACCGCCTCGGTCAGGGCCGGGAGTATCCTCTTCCAGTCCCCCACGACTCCGTAGCGGGCCTCCTTGAAGATATTGGCCTCAGCATCCTTATTGATGGCCACAATCACCTTGGCCCCGGAACAGCCAGCCATGTGCTGGCTGGCACCGGAGATGCCTACCGTGATGTACAGCTCCGGCGTGATGGTCTTACCTGTGAGACCGATCTGGTAGTGGGACGGCACCCATCCTGCGTCCACGGCTGCCCGGGAGGCACCTACCGCAGCGCCTAAGAGCTTGGCCAGCGCCTCCAGCTCGTTAGAGAAGGGCTCGGGACCCCCCAGGCCACGCCCCCCGCTGACCACGACATGGGCATCCTCCAGCTTGATTCCCGCAGCGGCCTCCTTGGTCTGGCCAGTCACCCGCACCTTGACCATGGAGGAGTCCAGCTCTACCGAAAGGGGTGCCACCTCACCCTGGCTCCCTTCGCTCCGTCCCAGGGGCTCATAGACCTTGGGCCGAATGGCAGCCATCTGGGGCGTGCCGGAGCAGGTGACGCTCATCAGGAAGTTCCCCCCAAAGATGGGGCGATGGGCCACCAGGCGCTTGGCGTCGGGGTCCAGCTTCACTTCTAGGCAGTCCTGGGCCAGACCCACCCCCAAGCGGAAGGCCAGCCGGGGGGCCAGGTCCCTTCCTAGCAGCGTCTTGCCCAGGAGCACGATGCGGGGAACCGTCTGCCGGCATACCTGCTCCAGGGCCGCCAGGTGGAGGTCCACCTGGTACTCCTGGAGCAGGTCATGCTCCACAGTGTAGGCTCTATCGGCACCAAAGGCGATGGCCTCCTGGGCACCCGCCCGGGCATCACCCCCCAGCAGGGCCACAGCCAGCGGCTCGCCCAGTCCATCGGCCATCGGCCGGCCCGCGGCTAGCAGCTCCCAGGTAACAGGGTCTACTCGACCACCCTGCGCCTCTCCGATAACCAGGACTCCCGTTGCGTCCGCCATGCCTGCACCGTCCTGCTAAATGAGCTTCGCCTCTCGGAGCTTCAGCGCCAGCTGGCGTCCCTTCTCCTCGTCGTCCTCCCCCTCGATGAACTCGCACTGCTTCTCCCGAGGGGGCACGAAGATCTCCAGAGAGGTGACGAGGGGCTGGAGCTGGGCCGGATCCAGGCCCAGGTCCTGGGCCTTCCACACCGTGGGCTGCTTGCGCGTGGCAGCCATGATGCCCCGCAGGGTGGGATACCGGGGCTGCCCCAGCTCATTGCTCACGGTGACCAGCGTCGGCAGCGAGGCCTCCATCACCTCGATGCCGTCGGGGGTGACCCTCTCCACCACCACCTTCCCATCCTGCACCTTCACGTCCCTGGCGATGGTGATGCAGGGGAGGCCCAAGAGCTCCGCCAGCCCCTGGGGTACCTGGGCGTTGTCCCAGTCGGAGGCCTGCCGCCCGCACAGGACCAGGTCGTACTCCCCCAGCTTTCTGATGGCGGCGGCCAGGATCTGGGCGGTGCGGTAGCTATCGGGAACATCCTCAAAGGCCTCGTCCTGGAGCAGCACCAGCTCATCGGCACCCATGGAGAGGGGCTTCTTGATGACATCCATCACGAAGCTGGCACCCAGGGCCACCACCGTCACCTTGGCCTCCTGGGCATCCTTGATGCGCAGGGCCGCCTCCACGGCGTTCTCGTCGAAGCCGTTGACCACCGGCGGGATGCTGGTGGCGGTGATGACCTGCTTCCTGGCCTGGTCGATGCGTAAGGCTGAGACGGGGGCCTCCGGGTCGATCACCTGCTTGGCGGTCACGATAATGTTGAGCGGCATAGGCCCTCCCGACCGCAGGCTGGGGGTGGAAACCGGTGTGAAATATATCACCAGCGGCCCCCGGTGTCAAACAAGGGACCGAGGCGCAGGAGCTACCGCTACCGTGCAATGCTGAACAGGTCTGCGACAGCTACGACCAGGGGCGTCCTACCGGGTCACCAGGTTCACCAGGCGCCCCGGCACGTAGACCAGGCGCTTCACCGGCCGGTTGTTTAGGTGGGCTTGCACCCGAGGGCTTGCCAGGGCCAGCCGCTTGGCCTCCTCCTCGGCCACATCGGCGGGCACCTCAAGCTTGTCCCGCACCCGGCCGTCCACCTGTACCACCAGGGTGATGACCTCCTCCCGGGCCAGCTCCTCATTCCACCGGGGGAAGGGCTGGTTGTGGATGCTGTAGGGATGGCCCGTCCGCTCCCACAGCTCCTCGGCGATGTGAGGGGCAATGGGAGCCAGCATGAGGAGCAGCCCCTCTACACGCTCCTTCCAGGTAGTGGCGCCCACGGCCCGGTCATCCCAGGCGCGGTTCAGGGCGTTGCTGAACTC
>JBHIBI010000016.1:0-13719 GCA_046758985.1 Dehalococcoidia bacterium | reverse complement strand
CCGTTGCCACCGACCCAGCCAGGTGGTATCATGCAGCCTCGCAGGTGACGAAGCGTGAGCAGCTTGGGACAGACCGCAGAGCCCTTCCCTTCCGTTCCCTGGGGGAGCCGAGAGCTTCTCCAAGGGGTTGTCCTGGTGGGCCTGGTGGGGATAGTGGGGCTGGTGCTTGCCCCCATCCTCCTTCCACGCCTGGGCAGCCCGGTGGCCGCAGCAACCCTGGCCTTCACCGCCCTGCTCTCCGTCATCATGCTCCTCACCGCCTGGAGGCTCGGTCCCCAGAAGTACCGGGCCTCCCTGGCCCTGCTGGGGGTGCGGCAGCCCACTACCCGCCACGCCCTCCTGCTTCCGTGGCTGGTCCTGCTGGCAGTGCTGGTCTTCAACGCCCTTTACGGCCTGCTGGTGAGCCTGCAAGGATGGGAGGTGCTGGAGCCACCCCTGCTGCCGCCAGGGCTGGGCCTCGAAGGCGCTGCCCAGCTCTGGAGCCTCCTGCTGGTGGTGATGCTGGGCCCCCTGGCCGAGGAGGTGTTCTTTCGGGGGTTCCTCTTCGCTGGCCTGCTACCCTACCTGGGAGTGCCCGGTGCGGTGGGCCTCAGCGCCGCCGTCTTCTCCCTGGCCCACGCTGCGCCGGGGGCCATGCTCCCAGCCTTCTTCACCGGCCTGCTGCTGGCCTGGCTGTACCATCGCACCCGCACCATCTGGAGCCCCTTCCTGGCCCACGCAGCCCAGAACGCCGTGGCTCTAGCGGTCATCTCCTCCCTCTGAAAGGACGGGCTATGAGTGAGAACCGCATCGATGCCAGCTTCGTCAGGGTCGCCTCCCGAAAGGGCCCCGGACTCATTCCCTTCCTCACGGTGGGTTTCCCCGACGTGCAGGCCACCCTGGAGCTGGTGCCCGCCCTGGTGGAGGCCGGGGCCGATGTGGTAGAGCTGGGGGTACCCTTCAGTGACCCCCTGGCCGACGGCCTGACCATCCAGGCAGCCAGCTTCCATGCCCTGCAACAGGGCGTGACCCTAGGGAGGTGTCTGGAAGTGATCCGCAGCCTCCGCGCCCAGCAGGTGCAGGTGCCCCTGGTGCTCATGGGCTACTACAACCCGCTGATGGCCTTCAGGTTGGAGCACTTCGCCCAGGAGGCCGCCCAGGCAGAAGTGGACGGCGTCATCGCCGCCGACCTTCCCGTTGAAGAGGCAGGACCCCTTCAGAAGGCCCTGGACGCCAGGAATATCTACCTCATCCCCCTGCTGGCCCCCACCAGTACCGAGCAGCGGATCCAGCAGGCCTGTGCGCAGGCCCGGGGGTTCATTTACTGCGTGAGTCTGACAGGGGTGACCGGGGCCCGCGATGAGCTGCCTTCCGGGGTATCCCGGTTGGTTCAACGAGTGCGCCAGCACACCCAGCTCCCCCTGGCGGTGGGCTTCGGCATCTCCCGCCGGGAGCACGTCGAGGCCATCGGCACCTACGCCGACGCCGCCGTGGTGGGCAGCGCCCTCCTGCGCATCCTCCAGGAGGCCCCCAGGACGGAGGCCACCCGGCGAGTCCGAGAATACCTGCTTTACCTCAAAGGAGGGGCCACGTGACCACCGTCTGCCGCGGTGTACGCGGCGCTACCAGGGCTACTGCCAACACCCGGGAGGCTATCCTGGAGGCGACCCGAGAGCTGCTTCAGGAGCTTATCCGCTCCAACTCAATCGAGGGGGACCAGGTGGCGGCGGTCTTCTTTACCACCACCACCGACCTGACCGCAGAGTTCCCCGCGGTGGCCGCCCGCCAGCTAGAGTGGACCGAGGTGCCCCTGCTGGGCAGCCAGGAGATGGCCCACCCCGATGCCTTGACCCGCTGCATCCGCGTTCTTATACTTATCAACACCCAAAAGACGGCCCGAGAGCTGGTCCACGTTTACTTGAGGGGAACGGAGAACCTGAGGTCGAGAGGAGTCGAACCGTGAGCCCCCAGCGAGCTCGCCAGGCTGTTTACCTCGGTCTTCACCGCCGGTATCACCCGTTTTAGCCCTTGGAGAGCCCCCAAAATGCTCCCATCCATCGTCGCTTTATGTTATGCTAGTACACCGAAGACACTCACCTCCGGTGTCCAGAGGAGTGAGAGCCTGGTGTCCCGCCCGGCGAGAGCCCTGGGAGAGGTAAGAAAAAGATGATCGTCGTCATGCGACCCCGTTGCACAGAGGCGGAGATCCAGACAGTCCAAAAGCGGATTGAAGGCCACGGACTGGAGAGCCAGGTCTCCCGTGGCGTGGAGCGCACGATTATTGGCGTCCTGGGCCAGCCGGCGCCGGAGCTGAAGGACGAGCTGGAACTGCTGCCGGCGGTCTCCGAGGTCGTCCGCATCACCAAGCCCTACAAGCTGGCCAGCCGGGACTTCCACCCGGAGGACACCGTGGTGAAGGTGGGGAACGTGACCGTTGGCGGCGATGAGCTGGTGGTCATGGCGGGTCCCTGCGCCGTGGAGTCAGAGGAGCAGGTGCTCGCCACCGCCCAAGCCGTGAAGGCGGCGGGGGGGCACATCATGCGGGGCGGTGCCTTCAAGCCCCGTACCTCTCCCTACAGCTTCCGGGGGTTGGCGCTGGAGGGGTTACGCTACCTGCAGCGCGCCAAAGAGGAGACGGGCCTCCCTATCATCACCGAGGTCATGGCCCCTGAGGATGTGGAGCTGGTGGTCCAGTATGCCGATATCCTCCAGATAGGCGCCCGCAACATGCAGAACTTCCCCCTGCTGGACGAGGTGGGCAAGACCAGCAAGCCAGTGCTGCTCAAGCGGGGCCTCGCCGCCCCCTACGAGGAGTGGTTGCTGGCCGCCGAGTACGTCCTGGCCGGCGGCAACCGGCAGGTGATGCTCTGCGAGCGGGGCATCCGCACCTTCGAGCACTACACCCGCAACACCTTCGACCTCAACGCCATTCCCTCCATTCGCCGGCTGAGCCACCTGCCCATCATCGCCGACCCCAGCCACAGCACGGGCAAGTGGCACCTGGTGACCCCTGTGGCCCTGGCTGCGGTAGCCGCGGGGGCCCACGGCCTCCTCATCGAGGTGCACCCCAACCCAGACATGGCCAAGTGCGACGGTGCCCAGTCCCTCACCTTCGAGAACTTCCACAAGCTGATGGAGCAGGCGCGCCGCGTCTGCCAGGCTGTGGGCAAGGTGCCTGCCGCTCCCGTCAGCTAGCCAGGCTCCCACGGAGCAGGAGCACGGGTACGCTCCCTTTTGCGGCTAGGGTGCCGCTCGCTGCGTTGACGCTCCTAACACCCTGTGCTACCATCCCTGTGAACCCTGGGGAACCCGGAAGGGCTGTGCAAACCCGCCTCCGGCCCCGGCGAAAAGTTAGAGAGCCCTATGACCACCGACCTGCAGCTTGCTCATGAAGCCCCGCCTCGGGAGACGGTGCTAACTATCGGCGTCTTCGACGGTGTTCACCTGGGCCACCAGAAGCTCCTCAGGCAGGTCCAGGAGGTAGCAGCTCGCCTGGGCCACCTCTCCTGCGTGCTCACCTTCGCCAATCACCCCCGGCCCATCATCAGCCCCCAGCTCCGGGTCCCTCTCATCACCACCCTCCAGCAGCGCCAGGAGCTGCTGAAGGCCCAGGGGCTAGACCTAGTGCTGACGGTGCCCTTCACCTGGGAACTCTCCCTGCTCCCCGCCCGGAGCTTCGTCTCCCTCCTGATGGAGCAGCTAAAGATGCGGACTCTGGTGGTGGGACCCGACTTCGCCCTGGGACACCAGCGGCAAGGAAACGTGACCACCTTGCGCAGGCTGGGCCAGGAGATGGGCTTCTCCCTCCAGGAGGTGGAACCTCTCAAGCTCTCCAGCGAGGTGGTGAGCAGCAGCGCCATCCGCCAGGCCATCGCTCAAGGGGACCTGGAGCGGGTTGCTCGGATGCTGGGGAGGAGTTTCACCCTCAGAGGTAGGGTAATCCCGGGGGTTAGCCGGGGACAGGACCTGGGGTTCCCCACCGCCAATCTTCAGATGGACCCCCAGCAGACCCTCCCCCGAGACGGCATCTACGCCACCTGGGCCCACGTTGGAGGGCAGCGGTGGATGGCCGCCACCAACATCGGGGTGCGCCCCACCTTCAGCGCCGGGGGAGAGCGGCTGGTGGAGGCCTTCATCCTCGACTTCGACGGCGACCTCTACAGACAGGAGCTGGACCTAGAGTTCGTCCGTCGCCTGCGGGACGAGCTTCCTTTCCCCAGCCCCAGGGAGCTGGTGGAGCAGATGCACCGTGACGTAGAGCAGGCCCGGGCCATCCTCTCCCATCCCACCGCCAGGGCCCGGTAGGTGGTCCGGGTCCGGGAATCCTCAGGTATCGAAGGCAGATATGGTGTTAGACGACCAAACCCTGCACCGCATCACCCGGCGCGGCGT
Organism: Dehalococcoidia bacterium; assembly: GCA_046758985.1. Classification (GTDB taxonomy): domain Bacteria; phylum Chloroflexota; class Dehalococcoidia; order Lucifugimonadales; family JBHIBI01; genus JBHIBI01. The sequence goes on along the minus strand of JBHIBI010000016.1, from coordinate 9,348 downwards.
AGCGGAGATCATCGTCGAGGCGGAGTTTGTCAAGCTGCTGCGCCAGGGGAAGCCGCTGCGCCTGAAGATGGGCTTTGACCCCAGCCAGCCCGACATTCACCTGGGTCACGTAGTAGGACTGCGCAAGCTGCGCCAGCTCCAGGAGCTGGGGCACCACGTAATCCTCATCGTCGGTGACTGGACCGCCCAGATCGGCGACCCCAGCGGCCAGTCCGTCACCCGCCCGATGCTGTCCCGGGAGGAGGTGGCCGCCAACGCCGAGACCTACCTGCGCCAGTTCTTCCGGGTGGTACGGCGGGAACAGACAGAGGTACGGTGGCAGAGCGAGTGGTTCGGGAAGTTCACCCTGGAGGACATCATCCACCTCACCCACCGGTTCACCATAGCCCAGCTCCTGGAACGGGAGGACTTTGCCAAACGCTACCACGCTGGCCGGCCCATCACCCTGACGGAACTCCTCTACCCCCTGCTCCAGGCCTACGACTCGGTGGCCGTCCAGGCCGACGTGGAGTTCGGGGGCACCGACCAGAAGTTCAACCTGCTGGTGGGCCGCGACCTCCAGGTCATGCTGGGCCAAGAGTCCCAGCAGTGCTTCCTGATGCCCATCCTGGTAGGCACCGACGGCGTGCAGAAGATGAGCAAGAGCCTGGACAACTACATCGGGGTGGAGGAGCCACCCCACGAGATGTACGGCAAGACCATGTCCATCGCCGATGGGCTCATCCTGCCCTTCTTCGAGCTGCTCACCGATGTGCCGGGGGAGGAGCTGGAGCAGATGCAGCGGAGCATGGAGACCAACACGGTAAACCCCATGGAGCTGAAGAAGCGACTGGCCCGGGAGCTGGTGGTTCAGTTCCACGGGCCAGATGCGACGGAGCAGGCCCAGCGGTACTTCGAGCGGGTGTTCCAGCGACGAGAGGCGCCAGAGGAGATGCGAGAGGTCTCCATTCAGGGATTGGTCAGTCTGCTCAAGAAGAGACAGTCTGAGGAGCAAGGGCGGAAAGGCCAGGAGGGCTTGCCACCCATAGCTGCCGCTGAGGAAGGGTATTCCCTTCCCGTGGTGGATGTGTTGGTAGAGACCAGGCTGGTCAAGAGCCGAAGCGAGGCGAAGCGGCTCCTGGCCCAGGGGGCCGTGGAGGTGGACGGCAACATCCCAGAGGCTACCGCGGTCTTCAGGACGGGGACCATTGTCAAAGCTGGGAAGCGCAAATTCGTGAAGCTTGGGTAGCATGGCAAGCTCTAGAGTGAGTCTCCAGAGGAACAAGGAAGACACGGTCATTGGCCTCTCCCTACCCTCTTCTTCTCCTTTACCCTCTGGAGGATGTGTGGTAAAATTCACAAAGCCCCCGCCAGTTGAAACCACGTCCTTGAAAAGGAGGCCCCGGTGAGGCAGAATCTGCGAACCCCCGGTCCCACCCCCGTCCCTGAAGAGAGCGCGCAAGCCGCGACCAAGCCGATGATCAACCACCGCGGCCCCGAGGCCAAGGAGCTCCTGTTCCGCCTCACCGACCGGCTCAAGCAGCTCTTCCAGACTCAGAACGACCTCTTTATCCTCACCGCCTCGGGCACCGGGGCCCTGGAGGCCGCCATCGTCAACACCCTCTCCCCAGGCGACAGGGTGCTGGCGGTGACCACCGGCGTCTTCGGCGACCGCTTCACCAGCATCGCCCAGGCCTACGGTGCCCAGGTGTCCAAGCAGAGGGTCCCCTGGGGCTCCGCCGCCGACCCGGAGGCGGTGCGCCAGGCCCTGAAAGAAGACCCCTCCATCAAGGCGGTGCTCATCACCCACAACGAGACCTCCACCGGCGTCACCAACGACCTGGAGGTCGTCGCTGGCGTGGTCAAGGGCGAGTTCGACAAGCTGTTGCTGGTGGACGCCGTCAGCGCCGTGGGCTCCATCCCCCTGGCTACCGACGCCTGGCAGTGCGACGTGGTGACCGGCTGCTCCCAGAAGGGCTGGATGACTCCCCCCGGCCTGGCTATGGCGAGCGTCAGCCCGCGGGCCTGGGAGGCCTACCGGGAGGCCACCATGCCCCGCTTCTACTTCGACCTGGGCGTGGCTAAGCGCTACCTGCAGGAGGGCCAGACTCCCTGGACCCCCGCCCTCTCTGTCCTCTACTCGTTGGACGCCTCCCTGGAGCGGCTGCTCCAGGAGGGTGTCGAGCAGACCTTTCAGCGGCACGCCGAGGTGGGCCAGCTCACTCGGGAGGGGGTCAAGGCCCTGGGGCTGGAGCTCTTCCCCGAGGACGAGCGGTACGCCTCCAACACCGTCACGGCCATCAAGGCACCCCCGGGCGTGGACGTGGGCAAGCTGCTGGAGCTCCTGCGGACGGAACACAGCGTGGTGCTGGCCGCGGGCCAGTCCCGGCTGAAGGGCCAGATCTTCCGCATCGGCCACCTGGGGCTGGTGAGTCGAGAGGACATCCTCAACGTACTGCGCGCCCTAGAACTCACGCTGCCCAAGGTGGGTTTCACGCCTGCCGGGACCATCGCCAGGTAGGGCAGCCTCGTGCCCAAGGTTCTCATTGCCGACTCCATAGACCCCCAAGGGGTGGACCTGCTGCGCTCCCAAGCCGCCCAGGTGGACGTGAAGACGGGGCTGCAGCCTGCGGAACTGAAAGGGATCCTCGGCGGCTACGACGCCCTCATCGTCCGCAGCCAGACCAGGGTCACGGAGGAGCTTCTCGAAGCCGGGCAGCAGCTCCAGGTCATCGGGCGCGCCGGCGTGGGCGTGGACAACATCGACCTGGAGGCAGCCACCCGCCGCGGCATCGCCGTAGTCAACGCCCCCACGGGCAACATCGTGGCGGCGGCGGAGCACACCGTGGCCCTGCTGCTGGCCCTGGCCCGCAACATCCCCCAGGGGCACGAGTCCCTGCACCGTGGCCAGTGGCAGCGCAGCCAGTTCACCGGCGTGGAGGTGCGCAACAAGACCCTGGGCGTCATTGGCCTGGGCAAGGTGGGCTCCGAGGTGGTGCGGCGCCTGCAGGGGTTCAACATGCGGGTCATCGCCCACGACCCCTTCATCTCCCCGGACTTCGCCCGGCTGCTAGGGGTGGAGCTGGTGCCTCTGGAGAAGCTGCTCCAGGAGGCCGACTTCATCACCGTCCACACCCCTCTCACCGAGGAGACCCGCAACCTGATCGGCGAGGAGAGGCTGCGGCTGGTGAAGCCCTCCGTGCGCATCATCAACGTGGCCCGGGGCGGCCTCATTGACGAAGGGGCCCTGCTCAAAGCCCTGGAGGAGGGACGGGTGGCCGGGGCCGCCCTGGACGTCTTCGCCCAGGAGCCGCCGGGGGAACACCCCCTGCTGCAGCACCCCCAGGTCATCGGTACCCCCCACCTGGGCGCCTCCACCCAGGAGGCCCAGCGGGAGGTGGCCGTGGAGGTGGCTGAGCAGGTGCTGGCCGTGCTGCGGGGTGAGCCGGCCCGCTACATCGTGAACTTCCCTGTGCTGCCGCCCGAGGTGCACAAGCTGGTGGCCCCCTTCGTCCAGGTGGCCTCCCTCACCGGCAAACTCCTGACGCAACTGGCCGAGGGGCAGTTCCTCTCACTCCAGATCAGCTACCAGGGGGAGATTGCCCAGTACGACACCACCATCCTCAAGGCCGCGGTGCTCATGGGCCTCCTCCAGCCAGTGAGTGCCGAGCGGGTGAACCTGATCAACGCCCCCGTCATGGCGGAACAACGGGGCCTCAAGACGGCGGAGCAGAAGGAGAGCGCCGTGGGGGAGTACGCCAGCCTGCTGACCGCCACCCTCAAGACCTCTGCGGGCACCCTCGCCCTGGGCGGCACCCTGATGCGCTCCGAGGTCCACATCGTGCGGGTCAACGACTACTGGCTGGACATGGTGCCCTCGGTACCCTACCTGCTGTTCATCGAGCACCGCGACCAGCCGGGCATGATCGGCGCTGTGGGCACCATCACCGGACAGAACGACATCAACATCAGCTTCATGGAGGTGGGCCGGCTCTCGCCTCGGGGCGGCGCCATGATGGTGCTGGGCCTGGATGACCCCATGTCCGATACGGCGCTGGAGCAGGTCCGCTCCCTACCCCACATCGACAGTGCCAAGGTGGTCAAGCTGTAAGCCCGCTCGCCACCGCCTCGACCAGGAGAGTGCAGGGAACTTGGGTTCCCTTTGGCTGAGGTCACGACGAAGCCCTGCTGGGGGACGGGGCGACGCCCTGAGTGTCACCCTGAGTCCCGATGTATCGGGACGAAGGGTCTATCGGAGGGGGTGTCCCCCAGAAAAACCTCCCGAGGGTGGGTGGGTAGGGAAGGAAGGCCCCTCTCGGACCGAGGCCCTACAGCTTGTCCTCCAGGGGATTCAGCACCAGCCCCGTAGGCAGCTTGGGGTGGAAGTAGGTGGACTTGGGCGGCAGCCGCTGCCCCTGTCGGACGATAGCCTCGAAGAGCTCCAGCGGCAGCGGTCGCAGGAAGAAGGCCATCTGACAGGTGGTGTCCTCGATCCTCCGCACCGCCTCCTCGGGGTCGTGCACGTAGGACACCGAGTCCACCAGGGTCTCCCGCAGCACCGGCGCCAGCACCAGCTCTTCCAGTAGCCAGGCCTCGAAGTCAGCGATGGGCCCCCGCCCCGAGGGCTTCTGCCCCTCCTTCAGGGTCAGCAAGTAGGGCCCCTCGCCGTCGGGCCCCAGCAGGCCCAGGGCCACCCGCTCCCTACCCAGCTCCTCCACCGTGTCCAGCAGCACCTCCAGCCAGGGTCCCTCCCGAGCGGCGGCAAAGGGCTCGATGTGGAAACACTGGTGTAGCCGGTCCCGCAGGCACGTCAGCATGGGAGGCGCTAGCCCGCACACCAGCCGATGGTAGGGCAAGACCAAGAGACCCGGGTCGTCCAGGGACACTAGGGCCATCAGCACGAAGTTGGAGGCATCGTCGTCGCTCCACTGACCCTGGGCGCGGGCTCGCATCCGGTCCCGGTAGGCCAGGGCGGTCTCGTACCGGTGATGGCCGTCGGCCAGGTACAGCGGCTGGCCCGCTAGGGCTGACCCGATCTGGCCGATGGCCTCCTCCTGGGAGATACACCAAAGCTGGGATCCACCCTGCCCATCCCTCGCCTGGGCCACCGGTGAGGCCTCCTGGACTCTCTTCAGGAGGCCCTGAACGGTGCCAAGGGGATCACGATAGAGGGCCATCACCGGGCTCAGGTTGGCCTGGCACGCCTCCATCAGGGCCAGCCGGTCCCGCTTGGGCGCCTCCGCCGTCCGCTCGTGAGGCAGGATGCCCCCCCGGTCCAGCTCCTCCAGCCGGACAGCCGCTAGGAGGGACAGCCGGGCCATCTCCTGCCCCCGGTGCGTGAACCTCTGGCGCAGCAGATAGAGGGCGGGCTGTTCCTCCCGCAGGAGAACCTCTTCCGCCAGCCAGCAGCTGAACTGGGCGGCAGCCCGGGTGTAGCGGTTCTCCTGGGGCGTGTCGGTGGGGAACTCCTGGCCCAGCTCCAGCCGCACCATGTTATAGGGGCTTAGCTGGTGAAGCCGCTGCTGCTCCTCCGGCCCGATGACATCGTAGGGAGGGCACAAGACCTCCGACAGGTCCGTCACCAGGGCTAGGTTGTAGCGCAGGCCGCAGAAAGGACGTAGCTCGGCCATACTCTCTCGTTGCCCAGTATAGCCCTCTAGCAAGGCGAGCGTCTAGCGGAGAGGCTCAGGGCAGGTCGGAAGGGATTCCCCCTACACCTCCAGGGCCTGGGCCACCAGCTCCCGGTGAAACTGGGCGTCGCCGTAGGCCAGCTCCTTGGCCTTGGCGCGGCGGGTGTAGAGCTGGAGGTCGTGCTCCTGGGTAAAGCCCACGGCCCCGTGGCACTGGTGGGCCAGGGCGCACACTCGATAGTAGGCCTCGCTGACCCAGGCCTTGGCCATGGAGACCTCCAGGGCAGCCGGCTCCCCCACCGAGAGCTTCCAGGCAGCCTGGTAGGTGATGAAGCGGCTCCCCTCCACGTCGGTGGCCATGTTGGCGCAGTGGTGCTGCACAGCTTGAAAGCTCCCCACGGGCCGCCCGAACTGCACCCGCTGCTTGACGTACTCCACCGTCATCTCCAGCACCGCCTCGGCACCACCCAGCATCTCGGCGCAGGTGGCCGTCGCTGCCCGCTGCAGGGCCCGCTGGATGATGGGCCAGCCCTGGCCCACCGCTCCCAGCACCGACTCCCTGGGGACCTTCACGTCGTTGAAGGTCACCTCAAACTGCTTATCGCCGGCGAGGGTACGCAGGGGGGCGAGCTGAATGCGGGGGTCCCTGGCAGTCACCAGGAACAGGGTGATGCCCTCCCGGGGGTTGGTGCCCTCCGCGGTGCGGGCGACCACCAGCAGCTCATCGGCCACGTGGGCATCGGGAACGAAGAGCTTGGTGCCGTTAAGGATGTACTGATCGTCGCTGGCTTCGGCCTTCAGGTGGATGCCGCCCGGCTGGTAGGTGGCGCTGGGCTCCGTGTAGGCCAGGGTCAGCAGTAGCTCGCCATGGGTTAGGGAAGGCAAGACCCGCTGCTTTTGCTCATCGCTGCCGGCATCCAGCAGGGTGGTGCCGCCCAGCACCACCGCGGCGAAGAAGGGCCCCGGCACCAGGAAGCGGCCCATCTCCTCCAGCAGCACGCACAGGTCCCGGAAGTCGCCGCCCAGCCCGCCGTACTGCTCCGGAAAGGCCAGGCCCGGCCAGCCCAGGTCCACCATCTTCTGCCACAGCTCCGCGGTGTAGCCCCGCTCATCCTCCTCCATGGCCCGGACCAGCGACGGAGGGCACTCCTGCGCCAGGAACTCCCGGGCACTGCTCTTCAGCATCTGCTGGGACTCGGAATAGCTCAGATCCACCGCTCGCCCCCGTCTCCCCGTCTCAACCTATCCCCGGGGCAGCCCCAGGCCCCGGGTGGCGATGACATGGCGCTGTACCTCCGAGGTGCCCCCAGCCAGGGTGTGGGCGTAGCTGGCCCGCCACAGCTCCTGCACCTGGCCCTTGAGCCGGGCCCACCGGGGTTCCTCCCGGGTGAGCAGCCCGTAGAGCCCCAGGAGCCGCATGCCGGTGTTGGCTGTGCGCTGCAGCATCTCTGAGCCAAAGACCTTGCTTATGGAGGACTCCTTGTTAGGCACCTTGCCCTGGCTCTGGAGCCAGGCCACGTTGTAGGCCAGCAACCGGGATACCTGAGCCTCGATGGCCCGCTCTGCCAGCATGGTGCGAACCACCGGGTCATCGTAGAGGGGTCCTCCGTTCACCCGGGTCTCCCGGGCGTAGGCCACCAGCCCCTTGAGCAGACGCCGCGCCACCGAGGGATAGTCGATGCCCGAGCGTTCAAAGTCCAGAAGGGTGACCGCCACGTACCAGCCAGCGTTCTGCTCCCCCACCAGGTTCCGCTTGGGGACGCGAACGTTGTCGAAGAAGACCTGGTTGAAGTAATGGAGGCCTGTCATGTTGAGGATGGGCCGTACGGTGATGCCGGGGGAGCGCAGGTCCACCAGCAGGAAGCTGATGCCCTTGTGCTTGGGGGCCTCGGGGTCGGTGCGGGCCAGCATGAACATCCAGTCGGCCCGGTGGGCCCCCGAGGTCCAGATCTTGGAGCCATTCACCACGAAGTCGTCCCCGTCCTCCACGGCGCGGGTCTGGAGGGAGGCAAGGTCCGAGCCGGTACCTGGCTCGCTGTACCCCTGGCTCCACTGCACCTCGCCCCGGGAGATGGGCGGGAGGAAGGTATACTTCTGCTCCTCGGTGCCGAAGAGCATCAGGGTAGGGCCCAGCATCCGGGTGCCGAACATATCCCGGCCGGGGGCCCCGTGGTAGACGATCTCTTCGTTGAAGATCAGGCTGCGGAGCGGCGATGCCCCCTGGCCGCCGTACTCGGGGGGCCAGTGCATGCTCAGCCAGCCCCGCTCTCCCATCTTGCGGCGGAGCCTCAGGCCCAGCTCCCACTCTGCGTCGTCGGAGTAGTCCATCGCCCGCCCGTTCCAGTCGGAGGGCAGCTCCTGCCGCAGGAAGGCCCGCAGCTCCTCCCGGAAGGCCTCTTCCTCGGGGGCAAAGCGAAACTCCACGCCAACGCCTCCCTTCAGGAAGGAGAGGTGTTCCCTGGTCCTGAGCCCTTCGGGCTAAAGTCTTCGACTGAGTTCAGACGAAGTCCCTCAGGACGAAGACTGTCGAAGGGCGGTGTCCTGAGCCTGTCGAAGGGCTGGCCCTGAGCCCTGGAAGAGTTGGGGATTACGCCGAGCTTGTCATGGCGACACAGGTCACCGTGCGCACCACACCCCCGATGGTGTGGATCTTACCGGTGACCAGCTCACCGATGGCATTGAGGTCCGCCACCTGCATGGTGGCGATAACGTCGTAGGGGCCGGTGACCACATCCACCGCCTCCATCCCCTCCACTCCTCGCAGGGCTGCGGCAACCTCGCGGGTCTTCCCCACCGCAGTCTCGATCAGGACATATGCCTTAGTCGCCATGCACACCTCCCCTCGGCGAAAACCGCCGTCGAAACCCTCCCACTACTCAAGGGCAAGAGCCTGCGGCTCCGGCTCCATTCTATGGCGGCCCGCTGGGCCTGTCAATTGCAGGTGCTCAGGCCCCAGCGTCTCCCTACATCTGCTCGGGGGCGGCCATGCCCATCAGCTCCAGGGCACGGGCCAGCACTATCTGACACGCCTCCACCAGCTTCAGCCGGGCCAGCCCCACCTCCCGGTCCTCGGGGTTGCTGGAGAGGACGCGGCAGTTCTCGTAGAACCAGTGGAAGGCGGTGGCCAGCTCCAGGGCGTAGTGGGGTAGGTGGTGGGCTTCCAGGTTCCGCGCCATGCTCTCCACCAGCTCCGGCAGCAACATCATCTTGCGCATCAGTGCCAGCTCTGAGGGATGCGTGAGCAGCACCACGTCCCCCTGGCTCCAGTCCAACCTCTGCTCCCGGGCGTTGCGCAGGATGCCCGCGATGCGGGCGTGGGCGTACTGCACGTAGTAGACGGGGTTCTCCTCCGACTCCTTCTTCGCCAGCTCCAGGTCGAAGTCCATCTGGGCATCTGGGGAACGGGCCAAGAAGAAGTAGCGGCAGGCGTCGGGCCCCACCTCCTCCACCAGCTCTCGCAGGGTGACCAGCTCACCGGTGCGCTTGGAGGCCCGCACCACCTCCTGCCCCCGCCTCAGGGCCACCAACTGGGAGATGATGATGGTCAGACGGGAGGGCTCGATGCCCAGGGCGGACACGGCGGCCTTCATCCGGGGCACGTGGCCCTGGTGGTCAGCCCCCCAGACGTTGATGACCCGCTGGAAGCCCCGCTCTACGAACTTGTTGTAGTGGTAGGCGATGTCCGAGGCGAAGTAGGTGGGGGCGCCGGTGGAGCGCACCAGCACATTGTCCTTGTCCT
>JBHIBI010000015.1:0-14186 GCA_046758985.1 Dehalococcoidia bacterium | reverse complement strand
GTGGAGCATCCGCCGCCAGGTGAGCCACATGGCCACGGTGTTCTTCCGCTGGCTGATGGAGCGCTGGGGGAGCAGCTCTGGCCCCAGGGCCGCGACGCCCACTACTAGGCCGATGAAGCCCTCTTCTTTTCGCTCTTTGTTTTCCTGCTCGGTCGGAACCTTGTAGTGTGCACCTTCCCAATGTCCCTGACCTGTAGCAGGGCGATCCCTCCTTTCATGCGTTATGGGCAGAGGGCTGCGGTTCATGTGATATTATTGAGTCACAAGTCTGGGTGCGGCTTTTCTGGACGGGGTGCTTGATTGGTCAGACTGTCGGGTTTGTCCCCGCTTTTGGGGCCCTTTCTTCGGCTAAATCTGTGGCCCAGGCTGGTGATAGCGGTCACCCTGGGTTTCTTGGCCTTGTTCGGTATCTTCAGCCTGCTCAGCATGAGGGCGGTCAACGAGAGCACTGACCGTATCCTGCAGGAACGCCTGGTCATCGCCCAGATGGCGGCACGGGAGATAGACCGACTCGTGGAGCGAGGTTTCTACGAACTGGAGAAGGCAACTGAGTTCGCTGCCTTCAACCCGCAGGCCCCCTCGCTGGCTGAGGAGTACCATATGCTCGCCCACGCCTACGGCCGAGTCGGAGCGCTCTCTCTGGGGGTCTATTTCCTGGACGTCCAGGGAAGCGTGGTGCTGTCCCAGCCGCCGGGAAGGTTGCCCCAAGGCACTAACCTCTCTACGGAGGCCCACATCCGCCAGGTGAAGGAGACCGGGAGCCGAAGTGTCTCCGACCCCTTTGTTGACCCGACTACGGGGAAGCCCGCTGTGGCCCTCACCATCCCCATCGTTGGGCCTGATGGCACCCTTATCTCTATGCTCAGCGGACTCATCGACGTCACCAGCGTGGAGGTCGTGGGGCCCTTGACCCACGCTCGTGGCCTTGGACACACAGGACACGCGGAGCTAGTGGATAGCAGGGGCCTCATCATCACCACCACGGATTACGGGGGCTTCCTCAAACCGGGCGAGCACCGAGACTTCTATCTGAGGATGTTCCAGGAAGGAGGGGTCGGGGTCGAAAACGTTCCGTATATCCCCTGGCACGTGACTGCGGAGACCAGGCAGGAAGAGCACCACGTCATGGCCTTTGCCCCCCTCTCCAGTGCTCCTTGGGGACTTGCGGTTGGAGGCTCGGATAAGGAAACCTTCGCGCCGGTGACCAGGCTCCGGAACACTATCCTCCTTGCGGGAGCCCTCTCCCTGGCAGTCCTTTGGGCCCTGACGCTCCTGGGTGCTCGCCTGCTGGTCCGTCCCGTGAGGAGTCTCACTGGAGCCGCCCGGCAGATGGCCGAAGGAAACCTGGAGCGGCCTATACGGGTAGGGGAGGGGGGCGAGATCGGTGTTCTCGGCGAGAGCCTGGAGGCCATGCGGGTGCAACTGAGAGCTTCCCTGGAGCAAGTGCGGAGGTGGGGTGAAGAGCTGGAGTTGAAGGTGGCACAGCGCACGGAGGAGCTGACGGCCCGAAATCGCCAGCTAGCGGCAGTCACCGCCATTGCTATGGCTGCCAACGAGATTCGAGACCTGGAGGGAATGCTGAACCGTTGCCTGGAGGTCACGCTCCAACAGACCGGCATGGAGGCCGGTGTCGTCCGACTCGTCGATGGGACCAATAACCACCTGGTCGTGGCGGGGGCACGGGGCGATTTCTCCGAGTTTCCCTGCCGGGATCAGGCGGTTAGCCTGGAGGAGTGCCCCTGCGGGTACGTAGCATCCAATAGCTCCCCCCTCTACCTTAGCCCTGAGGAGCGCCAGCGCTTCCGGCCTCTGTGCCGGGCATCGCAAGCCCGTACCGTCGCAGTGCTGCCCCTGAAATCCCCCAAGGGAACCCTGGGCGTACTGTACCTCTCCCGCAGCCAGGGGGGCTCTCCGAGCCCCGAGGAGCGGGAGACCCTGGACGCCATCTGTAACCAAATAGCCATCGCCATCGAAAACGCCCGCCTGCTGGGCGAGCTAAGCCGGGTGGAAGCTCAGCAAGAACTGGACCGGATGAAGGCCGAGTTCATCTCCGCCGTCTCCCACGAACTGCGCACACCGCTGGGGTTCATTAAGGGATACGCCACTACCCTGCTGCGGGATGATATTGCGGTTGACCCGGCCGTTCGGCAGGAGTTCTTGCAGGTCATTGACGAGGAGTCCAACAAGCTCCAGCGGATGGTTGACGAGCTGCTGGACGCCTCCCGCCTCCAGACAGGGAGGTTCCAGATGAACAGGAAGGCCGTTGGCTTGAAGGAGCTCCTGGAAGCTGCACTGCACAAAGCGACGCCTGGTCTCGAGCAGGCGGGCCACATGCTGGAGACCCACCTGCCCCCGAGCAACTCCCAGGTCCTGGCCGACGCTGGCAGGATTGAGCAGGTGCTCCATAACCTGCTCGACAACGCCGCACGGTATTCTGAGCCGGGTTCCCCCATCGAGGTTGAAGCCGCAGTCCAAAACCGGCACGCCGTCGTCAGTGTGAAGGATCACGGCGATGGTATCCCGACCCGCGAACTTGGGCGGATCTTCGAGCCCTTTTACCGCGGGGATGGCTCCCGTCGGCGGGGTGCTCGTGGCACGGGGCTGGGCTTGGCCATCTGCCGAGGTATCATTGAGTCTCATGGCGGCAAACTGTGGGTGGAGAGCAGTCCGGGCAAGGGAAGCATCTTCTTCTTCACCCTTCCCCTCATGGCACAGTCTGTTGCCAGGGCTCCGGGCCATGGGGATGCTCACGGCACCCCGAAAGGGAGAGAGGGCTGATGTCCGGAGAGCACATCCTGGTGGTTGACGATGAGCCTCGCTATCTGCGCCTGATCCGGTTCAACCTGGAGGCAGGAGGCTACCGCGTCGCCGGTGCTGCCACGGGTGAGGAAGCCCTCGCCACTCTGGCCCGGCAGGTTCCTGACCTGGTGATCCTGGACATCATGCTTCCTGGCCAGGACGGCTTCGAGATATGCGAGCGTATCCGGGAAGTTTCTACCATACCCATCGTCATGCTTACCGCCCGGGGTGCCGAGGAGGACAAGGTAAAGGGATTGCACCTGGGGGCCGATGACTACGTGGTGAAGCCCTTCTCTGCCCAGGAGTTGCTGGCCAGGGTAGAGGCAGTGCTACGTCGGGCGCGCATGGCCGAGGTGCCGGGGAGACAGACGTCCTTCACCCAAGACAACCTGAAGGTAGACTTCCTCACGCGGCGAGTGACCGTGGGGGAGCAAGAAGTGCGCCTTTCCCCCACAGAATACCGACTCCTGCACTATCTGGCCATCAACGCGGGCAAGACCATGACCCAGGACGATCTTCTGGAAAAGGTGTGGGGATCAGACTACCGGGGCGAGCATGAGGTGCTGCGGGTCACCGTCTGGCGTCTGCGTCAGAAGCTGGAAGATGATCCGCAACATCCGCGATTTATCGCAACCGTGCCCGGAGTGGGGTACCTCCTAAACGTCTCCCCTGACCGGGCCTAATACACGGCAGCGCAAGTTGGCACACTAGTTGTCACTCTAAGCGCAGCGAAGGGTCTGCCTTCATGGGGTAAGATGCTTCGCTACGCTCAGCATAACAACAGTCGGTAGACCTCCGCCAAGTTCCACTAGGCACCTCTACGCTACGCCTTCTCCTTGTGTGAAAACTGTAACAACTCTGTTACCCCATTGACCCCCTTTGTTACGGAACTGTAACGGCCTTTCATGCTACAAACCACAGTGGAACTGTCTCTAGAGTCTCAGAACAAAAGGAGGACAGGATGAAAGGACGCTGGCATTACCTGCTGTTTGGAGGAGGCCTGGCACTGGTGCTCATGGCCGCAGTGGCCTGTGCGGGTACGGAAGGTCCCGCTGGCCCCACCGGTCCCCAGGGCCCCGCTGGTCCTACGGGTCCCAAAGGAGAGAAGGGAGGGTTCGATGCCCCTGCGCCGGCCGTGAAGCAGTTCCACCTGAATGTCATTGAAATCAAGGGAACTACGAATACCGATGACCTGGCTCCCCCGACTGTGGATCCCGAGACCCTCTCAGACGGCTACGGCTTCAAAGCACCGGGCTTTGACCCAGCGAATCCCAAGAACTGGCGTGTTGAGAGCTACATGTGGACGCCGGCGGCTATGACCGTTTTCGAGGGAGACACAGTAGAGCTCACGACATTCGTTCTCAATGGCAACAAGCATGAGGTTTGGGCAGAGGCTCCTGACGGGGAAGAGGTGGTCCAGGAGTTCGAGATGAACCGGGGGCGGGAGTATAACATTTCCTTCACCGCATCTCAAGCTGGTGTCTACCGGCTCATCTGCAACACGCATGAGCCCACCATGACGGCGTACATCCTGGCGTTGCCCACTTCGTAGGCGGCCCTGGGAGCCCACCGACTCCCCTTCTGGGGAGTCGGCGAGACGGCGTCTGCCTGGTCTCTGTCGGCTGATTATTCTCCGTTTTCCGGCAGGCCAGGCAGACGCGGCCTCTTCGCCCGAGAATTACTCGATTGGGTAGGCCAAAACTACCAGTTTTAGTAGGACTAGATAGGTGGCCAGCCGCATCTAAGACGAGTCAGCCGCATCTAACGTCCAAGGCGTGGTGGACATGCCAAAACTAAACGTCGAAGGAGGGCGAAGATGCGGAAAAGACTGGCGGTGTTACTGAGTGGCATGTTGGCCTCGGGGCTGGTCCTGGTGGCGTGCACTGGCCCCGCTGGTCCTCAGGGTGCCACCGGCCCACAGGGCCCCCCAGGTTCTCAGGGCCCCCCGGGGGTTGTGCCTGAGCCACCGGAGGTTTACTCCTTTACCGACGCTGCCCTGGAAGCTTACTGGTACTCCCGCTTCAATCTGGGGATGTTGTCGATGGGCTCGGGCATGGGGCCCCAGCTTATGCCACCCCCGGAGATGGTGATGACCATGATGGAGAGGGCGGGCATCGATGCCCCACCGAAGAAGAACCCCCACCTGACCATGGCGGTCTTCGCCAGCGCCGACCCTTCCCTCACGGCCCCGGCGTTCGACCCCGACGACCTCCTCAGCTTCAGGTTGGACCCTACAAAGATGGATACCAGGATACTTACCGCCGCCAATGCCATGGCCATCATTAAGGAGATTGAGTGGGCCAAGATGTTTGAGGCGTTCCCCATCAGTGCGGAATTTCCCGACGCGAACGTGGATCACTTCCTGGCTCAGGTGTTTTTCACTTTGGGACCAGCCAACACCAACTTCCTGGTGGAGAATCTGAGGGCAGAGAATGGGCTCTTCCAGCACGCCTGGCAGGATGGGAGTGTGGTCGACAGCAGCCTGGTTCCCATGGACCAGATCGCCATGCTCTGGGCCCTGGCCGACGTGGCCTCGGCTACTAAGGGCTGGGAGTTCTACCAGGCTCCCCTCGGCCGGGACATGGCTCTGGGCTTGGCGGACAGAACCTTTACCGCTATAGTGGCCGAGAATGTCCTAGGACAGCTTACCACGGCCCGTGAGAGGGGGATGGCCCTTCAAGCCCTCACGTGGTACGCCGCCCATACCGAGGACAAGGCCCTGAGGCAGCAGGCCAAAGCCCAGATCTCAGCCCTGGCTGATGGACTGGTAGATGAAATGGCCATCAATGGCAAGCTCCCCGCCCCGGCGGGTGCCAACCAGGCGGCCAGCCAAGGGGCTGTGGTGGCTGGCCTGCTCTTCGCCTTCAATGCCACGGGCAATACCAGCTATCAGGTAGCCGGCCTCCGGGCCTGGCGATACCTGCAAGGCCTGTGGAATGCCGATGCCGGCGTTTACAAAACCGGTGAGGTGGCCGACAAATACGTATATACCCCTCAGGATGTAGGGGATATCCTGGCCGCCTTCAACTCCATGCTCCACATCTTGGCCTACGATGTAGGGGACCGGTTTGCCATCTTCTTCCGCAACTCGGTGAAGGCCTCTGGCCTTCAGCTCGCCGAGGGGTCGGATAGCGGAGGAGCCACGGACGAGGATGAGGTGCCGGCGCCTCCTCAGGTGGGTAAAATTCCTGTTATGGCCAGTGAGGTGACCTATGATGTAGAAGAGGAAACATGGGAGGTCACCAATGGCCAGTTTGATACCGAGATGGCCATGTATGCTTCCAACGAGATGATCTGGATCGGCATCTGGGATAGCAAGCCCGCTGTTCCCAGCAGGGGCATACCCAAGGTGCCCAGGGACTAGAAAAAAACGTCACAATCGGCCATAATTGCGCAGCGAGAGGTGGCACGCTTCACGGGCATCCAGGCTTCCCTACACCGTGAACTGGTCCCGCACTACAGAGGTACGCTTAGCTGAGGGCATCGTGAGAGACGGGAGCAGGAGAGTATCGACTCCCCGGTTCCCGTCTCTGGGAGAAGACACTGCGGAGGGACGTCTGGCAGGACAGATGGGTGTTGTATCCAGGTCGGCAAGGGTTGGCTCTGCTGCAAGAAGGACGCTGCTCCTGGCTGGCGTGACCTTGGCCTTTCTCCTTTTGACCGCCTGCGAATCCCCAGGGATACGGCACCCGCTGGCCGCTCAGGCTGAGCCCAGTCCCCAGTCCACTCCGTCGCCGTCGCCCGAGCCAACCCTGCCTCAGCAGACTCCGACGCCGGAGCCCCTCCAGGACACGGTACAGATTAGCTTGAAGGACTTTCGCCTGGAGCCGGATGAGGTGGTAGCGGTAAAGGCGGGGACCGTCACCTTTGTGTTGCAGAACGAGGGGCGCTACACCCACGACTTCCGGGTGAAGGGTCAAGGGATAGATGAAAAGGCCCCGAAGGTTGGGAGGGGCCGCACCCGCGAGTGGCAGGTTACGCTGACACCGGGGACCTATCGCATCTCCTGCCCCATCAGCAACCACGCCGACCGGGGGATGACCGGAACCTTGACGGTCGTGGAGTGATGCCGGAGGATTCGTTGGGCGGGTAGGTCACACACCAGCATGATACAAGAGCGGTTATCGAGGGCAAAGAGCAGATGCGGCCCCTGGGCTATGGTGGCAGGTCTAGGGGTCGCTCTGGTCTTCTCTCTGACGCTTCTCCTGGTGGGCTGCGGTGGTCCAAGGGAGAGCCACACGATAGCAGACACCGCTCCGGAGGAGACCACCCTCCCCTCGCAGGGGCCCGCACCCGATTTCGAGCTGACCAACCAGGACGGGCAGAGGGTGCGGCTCTCCGATTTCCACGGCCAGGTGGTGCTCATGGATTTCTTTTACGCCAGTTGCCCCGACTTCTGCCCGGTTATGAATGGTAACTTCAAGCAGGTCTATGACGCCGTGGATGAGGAGATCCGGGCAAAGGTGGTGCTTCTGTCCATCAGCTTTGACCCGCTGACCGATACTCCTGACACCCTGAAGGAATATGCCCAAAGCCACGGCTTCAACGTTCCCAACTGGCATTTCCTCACGGGCACTCTTGAAGAGATAGAGCGGGTGACCAGCGCCTATCAGATTGCAGCCCAGGAAACGGAGCCCGAGGTGCACATCCATCCCGATGGCACGGTCCATGTGCATGAGCGGGATTTCGGCCACCTGGCCCAGGCGCTGTTAATTGACCAGGAAGGAGAGGTGCGCAAAGCATACCTGGGAGTTCCCCAAGGGGGGGAGATTTTTTCGCCGCAACTTATCGTGCGGGACATCGAGTTTCTTCTTAGCTCCCGCGAGTAGAGAGTTTCTTTATGCCGATAGATGTTCCAGTTATCGGGGCCCGTTCCGCCGTCTGGATAACGGGTCAGCTCCACCTGTACCTGGCTGCTTTTGTCCTGGGAGCACCCATCTTCATCGTTCTCGCTGAATACCTGGGTGCACCCAGGGGACCCCGGAACTGGAGAATTCGCCTTCCCGTCGTTGCAACCCTCGTCATCCTCGGCCTCCTGGCCATCTTCTTCGCTGGGACATTCATTGACCGCCTCATTATCCTGCTGAGTGCCACCCTCCTCCTGGCCTTGGTCCTGTTCCTGCGGTCTACCGGAGAACCCCGCTACGAGCGGCTTGCCCGCGAGACGATGAAGGTGGTGGCCATCGCCTATAGCCTCACAGCCCTCGCAGGCGCCGCCTTTGGCTTTGTACTCATGGGCCCCTACAACGCCGTGATGGCCCAGCTCTTTCAGCAGTTCGGACCCGTCTTCGGTCTCTACGTTCTCCTCTTCTTTGTGGAGACCATCCTGATGTACGTCTACTGGTACACCTGGGAGCCTCTGGCGCAGCGGAAGGGGGTTCATATCTCCCTCGGCGTGGGTCTGAATGTGGTGGGCACCGTGGTGATGCTGCTGATGAACGCCGTGGGATCCTACATGCTGACACCGACGGCATCCGGGGAGGCCACCAGCATCTGGGCCCTGGTGGCCAACCCCTCCTGGAGCGGGCTGAACCTGCACCGATTCATTGCCAATGTCACCTTTGGCGGCTTCATGGTAGCCCTCTTCGCTGCCTTTATGTTCCTGACCGCAAAAAAGGATGAGGACCGGGCCTTCTACGACTGGATGGGGTACATTGGCAACTTCATTGGTGTGGCAACCCTGATGCTCCTGCCCCTGGCGGGCTACATCCTGGCCAAGGAGCTCTTCCTGTTCGATGCCACCATTGCCACCTTCATGATGGCGGACAAGCTCTCCAGTTTCTTCGTGATGCAGGGCCTCCTGGTGAGCCTGCTCTTCCTGGGAGCCAACTACTACATGTGGATGAGCATCCGGCGGATCACGGGAGCGGAGCCCTACCTGGGTTACATGCGGCCAACCTTTGCGGTGATCTTCGTGGGCACGGTGATCTGGCTGACCCCCCAGAACTTCCTGCCGGACCTGACCAGCCCTATCCCCGAGGGTATCGGGGAGGAGGCCATCTTCATCCCCGAGCGTATAGCCTTCCTGGGCCTGATGATGGCCAAGGCCCTGGCGGTGACCGCCATCATCCTGTTCACCTTCCTGACCTACATGCTCTACCGTCGTGCTATATCCCAGGGGACCATGCGGTGGGGGGAGATTCCCACTCAGGCCCAGTACGCGCTGGTCTTCGTCCCTGCGGTGGCAGTGTATCTCATGGGACTGATGGGGGCCATCCGGGAGCTGGCCCGGCAGGACTGGCACGTCTACACGGTGCTCCGTGACACCACCCCCTACTGGTACACTCCTACGCTCGCTCACACCAGTGTCATGGTGGGCATTGTTACCCTCGTCTTCTTCTCCTTTATGGCCTTCACCTTCTGGATCGGGTTCAAGTTGGGCAAAACGGAGTAGATGGGGCCAGCAAATGAAGAACCTTGCCCATCAGGCCAACCGACCCCGAGGCATCCTCCGGGCCAGGGCCGTGCTCCGGGCTCTCAAAGGGCTGCCCGGCATCTTGCTGGGGCTGCTGCTCCTCGTCTGGCTGGTGCCCCCGCTGCTATCGGAGGAGTCGGGCTTCCGGTTTGGCATGGGCTACCGGGTCTTCTTCACCGTCGTCCTGCTCCTGGGAGCCGTCTTCTTCTGGTTCCTCGGCAAGGAGCGCATTTCCTCTCCCAGGAGCACGGCGGGCGTGATGGGTAGCCTCACCGCCGTCTTCGTGTTAACTGTTGGTTTTCTCGTAGTGGCAGGGGTGGTCTACCCCCAGTTCGAACTCCCCCGCCCTCCGGGTGCGGCTGCACAAGAAGCGGTGGAACGGGGCGAGGAGCTTTTCCGGAATGCCACCCCGCCATGCATCCAGTGTCACATCATCTCGGGCAGGGGTGGGACCCGGGGTCCAGACCTCACCCACGTGGCGGCGCGGGCAGGAGAGCGGGTGTCTGGCCTCACGGCGGAGCAGTACCTGCTGGAGAAGGTGAGCGCAGGAGGTACCTACCGGTTCACTGTACCTGAGTACGTACCCATGATGCCCCAGTTCAGCACTCTTCTTACCCAGGAGCAACTGGAGGACCTGGTGGCCTACCTCCTCTCTCTCGAGTAGCGGGCACAGAGACGGACTGTATCAAACGTGTAAGGGGACATGCTGGGGGACATGAGAAAAAGGGTCACGGTGCTGCTGGTGGGTGCGGCCTTCATTGCCGCGGCAGTGGTGGTGCGCGTGTGGCTGGCAGCTACGGGAGGCTACAGTGAGAGCAGCCTGGCGGTCCCTTTGCGGATTGGGAGTGCTGTAGCGCTGGTGGTTGGATTTCTCCTGGCGGGGGCAGCGGTGGCCTGGCCCATGCAAAGGCCAAAGGACCCACGAGAGTCCCACGCTGATAACACTCTCCCAAAGAAACCCTTATCAGGTGGAGCATGACTGGACACGGGAACAGGCGAGATAGCGGAAGGGCCCAGGTGAAGGCGAGAGTCCCGTGGCGCACCGTCTGGCTTGCTCTGGGCCTAAGTATAGCGGGCACCGCCCTTCTGGGCGTCATCTTCTTTGCTATCCAGCAGAATGTCTGGTGGATCGCCCTGGCCGGCGTTGTTTCTCTCTTTGGCGGTGGAGCCTACCTGGGCTGGCGCAGCGGGGAGGCTGAGCCTTTGTATGGGACCCTCCTCGCCCTTCTCTACTTTGGCCTGGTGGTGGGCATCCTCTTCGGCGGGGAGCTTACCGAGGCCCTGCCTGACCCTCTGCCTGGTCTCGGCATAGGAGACTCGACCTTCTTTTTTGTCTGGCCCCTCCTGATGCTGGTCGCTAGCGTGGCCGGGAGTGTGCTGGGAGGCCGATGGCACAGGTCCGAGGGTTGAGGGAGGCTATTGTGTTCAAGAAGATCTACGTAGCAGTGGACAACTCGCCCTTCAGCGATGCGTGTTGCACGGCAGCCGTGTCCCTAGCCCGTGCCTTCGGCTCACAGATCGTCGGGTGCCATGTCTATGCCGCACGCATGCACGAGCGACGGTTTCGCCATATGGAGGCCACCCTCCCAGAGGAATACCTGACGGACAAAGAGCTGGAGCGCCAGCGCACCATCCATGACTCTCTCATCACCCTGGGTCTGCAACTCATCTCCGATTGCTATCTGGATGCCCTGGAGCGGCGCTGCCAGGAGGCAGAGGTGCCCTTCACCCGCAAGACCTTTGACGGAAAGAACTGGGAGCGGCTGGTCGAGGATATCAACGGCTCAGGCTACGACCTCGTGATCCTGGGGGCTCATGGGCACGGGGCGACCCGCGGGGACTCGGTAGGGAGCGTGTGCCTCCGGGTACTCCGGCGCACGAGGACCGATGCCCTGGTCATCAAGGAGCCAGAGGCCTTCCAGGACGGAGCAGGGCGGGGCATCCTTGTTGCGCTGGATGGGAGCCAGGAGGCCTTCGGAGCCCTTCAAGCGGCCCTGGCTCTGGGGAAAGCGTACCAACGGCCTGTGGAAGCCGTTGCCGCTTACGACCCATACTTTCACTACGCCGTGTTTCACCGCATGGTGGAGGTGCTCTCGGAAGAGGCGGCACGAGTGTTCCGGTTCAAGGAGCAGGAACGGCTCCACGAGGAGATCATTGACACTGGCCTGGCCCGCTTGTACCAGACCCATCTGGAGGTGGCGCAGCGTGTTGCTGCTGCTGAAGGCGTCAGTCTGACAACCACCCTGCTGACAGGCCACGCCGCCGAGGAGGTGCTGGCCTATGCCAAAAGAACGCATCCCTGGCTGTTGCTCCTGGGACGCATCGGTGCCCACAGCCGTGAGGAGATGGACATCGGGAGTGTTACGGAGCATCTGCTCCGTTTCGTTTCCTGCAACCTCCTGGTTGCCAGCCGCCGGTTTAGCCCGCCCCTCGAGGTATGGGGCTCCTCAGCGGTGCGCTGGACCCAGGAGGCAGAGGATGTCTTGGCACGAGCCCCGGAAGAGTACCGGGGAGCGCTGCGCCTGCTGATCCACGGCCTAGCCCTGGAGCAAGGACATACGGTTGTCACCGCCTCCCTGGCCCGGGAGGCGGTGGAGCTCCTACGGCCCCGCCAAGAGCAGATACAGCGCATGGGGGAGGCGGCCCTTTCTGTGGCAAAGGAGGTGCTCCGCAAGGGACCCGCCACCGTCTACCTGTGCCCACGGTGCGGCCACGCTGCCAGGGGCCAGATGCCGGTTGCCTGCTCTGCGTGCCATCAAGACGGGCAAGCCTTCCTGAGAGTGGAACCCGATGCCCTAGAGGCTGCAGCCCAGGCCCAGGGTGGGATTGAGGAGGAGCAGGCCTTTGACGGGAGGTCGGTGCGTTGGTCTCGGGCTGCCCTGAGGGCTCTCCGATACATCGAGGACCCATATCGGCGGAGCCGGGCCCGGCTCCGGATCGAGAAGGCGGCACGGCTCGCCAAGATTCCCGTGATCACGCTGGAGTTTGCCCTGCGTCATCTGCCGGAGGCTCAGCCGTCACAGGGGCCATCGCAGAGAAGAGGGACGTAGCATGACGATCCTAGACCGACCGTGGAGGCTGGACGTTGCCCTCATAGTCCTCTACTTGGTCAGCGGGCTCCCACTCCAGCTATGGGCCTACCTGGTGTCGCCTCTCCCTTTGATGAACTACGGGGCCCCGGCCTGGCCCAACTTCCCTGCTTATGGTCTGGCAGCCCCCTTCGCCGGGTATCTTCTGTCGCGGAGGAGCCCCAGAGCCCGCCTTGCTACCTACGTGTTTCTCACCTTTGACATCCTTCGCTCAGCCCGCTTGGCCCACTGGCTCCCCATAGTCCTGGATATCGCCATCATCCTGTATCTGCAAATGCCTGCCATGCGATACCTCTATCCCTCAATGTGGAGCCGCCGGAAGCTCATGTGGCCCTGGTGGGCCCGCAGCTAAAGGAGTCCCATGGAATACCGCCCACGCATCGTCTCTTGGAATGTCACTGGCACCTGCAACCTTCGCTGTCCTCACTGCTATCTAGATGCAGGCCGCCCCTGGCCCGGCGAGCTGACCACCGAGGAGGGACTCCAGCTTATTGATCAGTTGGCCAAGGCAGGAACGGAGCTCCTCATCCTCACGGGTGGGGAACCGTTGCTCCGTAGAGACCTTCCCGTCCTGGCCTCCCGCACGGCTGTCAAGGGCATCTCCGTGGTTCTCGGGACGACGGGAACGCTGATGACCCACGAGAGGGCCAGGGCCCTGAAGGAAAGCGGTGTCGCAGCCGCTGGCATCAGCATCGACTCCCTGGACCCGGTCAAGCACGACGCCTTCCGAGGGACTCCAGAGGCGTGGCAGCGGGCCGTGAACGGCATCAAGGCCTGCCGAGAGGAAGGGCTGGACGTACTGGTACATACCACCGCGTTGAAGATGAACTACGAGGAGATACCAGCGCTGGTGCAGTTCGCCCATGACGAGGGGGCACGGGCCTTCCACCTCTTCTTCCTGGTGTGTACCGGGAGAGCTGAGCAGCTCACGGACCTCTCTCCCCAGGAGTATGAGGGCCTGCTCTCCTTTGTTCTGGATGCCCAGGAGCACTACCCTGGCATGATGATTCGCGCCCGCTGTGCCCCGTACATCGGTAGGCTTGCCATAGAACGAGGGGCTCCGACGCTCGGGAGCACTGGGTGTCTGGCTGGCACTAGCTATTGCCGCATCACGCCCACTGGGGATGTGACCCCCTGTCCATATCTCCCCACCGTGGCCGGCAACGTGCGAGGGACAGGCTTCTGGGAAATCTGGGGGGCCTCGCCCGTGTTGACCCATTTTCGGAAGCCCCGGTTGCAACTGGAGGGGAAGTGTGGCCAATGCCCCTTCAGCCAGGGAGAAGACCCCATCTGCGTCGGCTGTCGGGCCAGGGCCTTCGCTCTGAAAGGAGACGTGCTGGCAGAAGATCCGTGGTGTCTTTACCAGCCTGGGCATACGGAAAAAGTGCCCGGTGGGAACCTCGCCTCTCCTGCGGCGGCGCAAACGACAGCTTTGCTCAACCAACAGGTGATTTGGACTCAGGAAGCGCTGGAAAGGATCAGCCGTGTCCCCTTCTTTATACGGGGGCGGGTAAAACAATCTGCGGAGGCTTATGCACGCAAGAGAGGGCTTTCACAGGTCACTCCCCAGGTGCTCGACCACTTACGAGCAAGGGCGTATGGTAAGACCAGACCTGGCGACCATGAGCCCCCTGAACTGCCGACGGCAACGACATCCAGCTGAGGAGAAGTGCGAGCGTACTGCTTCAAGTGCTGAAGCGAGCGGGACATGGGGAACGCAGAACTGGTAGTTCTTAAGAACGGACACCCTGCGACCCGCGACAATTGTGCTGTCTGTGGGACAAGGGTCTTTCGCCTGGGCGCAGGCAATCGGCGGGAACTCTCGGTACGTCCGCATCGGTGCCCGCATTTACCAGCCTGAAGGCAGCATAGGAGATTACTTT
>JBHIBI010000014.1:0-14904 GCA_046758985.1 Dehalococcoidia bacterium | reverse complement strand
CTGGCCCTGGCGGGCGAGGAGGTGGTCATCGGCTCCCGCAACGCCGCCCGGGCCCAGGAGGCGGCGGACAGGCTTATGGCCAAGGCCCCCAGCGCCCGCATCCATGGGGACGAGAACCAGGCCGCCGCTCAGGAGGGCGACGTAGCCTTCCTGACCGTCCCCTTCGCCGCTCAGGAGCCCCTGCTGCAGCAGGTGGGCCCGTACCTGAGGGGGAAGGTGGTGGTGGTCACGGTGGTCCCCCTGGAGTACGTGGGCGGCAGGCCCAGGGTCCTGGAGGTGGCCGAGGGCTCGGCAGCCATGCAGGCCCAGCACCTCCTGCCCCAGTCCCGGGTGGTGGCGGCCTTCCACAGCGTCAGCGCAGTGGATCTGCTGGTGCCCCACCGGGCTATTGAGGGCGACGTGGTAGTCTGCGCCGACGACCGGGAAGCCAAGGAGCAGGTGATGCGCCTGGCGGAGCGTATCCAACAACTCCGGGCCATCGATGGTGGTGACCTTCAGAATGCCCGCTACGTGGAGGGGCTGACGGCCCTGCTGCTGCACATCAACCGGATCTACAAGGGCCGCTCCATGATCAAGGTCGTGGGCATCGGGCCCGCCCCCTAAAGGGACAGGATGTCCTGCCGGTGGGGGGTATGGACCTCGATGACATGGGAGTCTTCCAGTGCCTCCAGGCTATGGCGTATCCCCTTGGCATGGAACCAGGAGTCGCCGGGGCCCAGCAGGTACTCCTGGTCGTCATCGTTGATGCGTATCAGCCCCGAGACCACGTAGCCCAGGGTCTCGTTCTCCGGGTGCTGATGGCTTGGTGAATGGAAGCCCTTCTGGCATGCCAGGTGGACGATCATGGACTGGGTGCCCCGGGCCAGACGGGTGAGCTGGGCCTGGCCTGAATGGGGAGCGCCGCCAGCAAAGGCCAGGCCACCCAACTGTTTCTGCGGCTGCTCGGCGTGGCGTACCACCACTGGCAGCTCCGTTGAGGTGCTCATCTGCTCCTCCTTTACGCTGTTGCACGGTGCGGGAGCCGTGCCGCCCCCCAACTCTAGGGTCGGGCTAGGAGGGCTGTCAAGGGAGGGGTGACTTGGCGAAGACTCTGGTCTTCCTTGACAGGGGCTAGAGCAGCGGCGTACACTGACAGATAACAAACCGATAGAGCTGGGCCGTAGGGGAGCTCGGAGGAGCCGGGCTGAGAGGGCGACCCCACCGATGTCGCCGACCCTTGCGAACCTGATCTGGGTAATGCCAGCGGAGGGAAGCGGTCGCCTTGGGCAGGGAGCAGTACGGCAGGCCGCCAACCTCAGAGCTGGCGGCCTTCACTATTTCAACAAAGGGGGCGTATGTCCGTACAAGCGTGGGCACTTCCCATCACCGTGGTGACATCGCTCCTCTTCCTCTTGTTAGGGGTGCTCTACGTCAGGCGTCGCCGACTGAACGTAGAGGAGTACATCGTGGCCCGGAACAGCGCGGGCAGCATGTTGGCCACCGCCACCCTGGTGGCCTCGGTCATCGGCGCGTGGATTCTGTTCAGCCCAGCGGAGACGGGCACCTGGGCAGGCATGGTGGCCCTTATCGGCTACGGCGTTGGGCAGGCGGCGCCCCTTCTAGCCTTCATCGTCCTCGGGCTACGGATGCGGCGTCTCATGCCTGAGGGCCACTCGCTGACGGAGTATGTGTGGCACCGCTACGGGTCGGCCATGTACGTCTTCAGCCTGGGGGTCATCGTCTTCTACATGTTTATCTTCCTCACTGCCGAGCTGACGGGCATCGCTCTGGCCATCCACCTGCTGTCCCAGACGCCCCTCTGGTTGACAGCCCTCATTGTGGGCCTGGTCACGGTGGCCTACACCGCCTACGGCGGCATCCGAGCCTCTATCTTTACCGATAGCGTGCAGTTTACCTTCATCCTGCCGCTGCTGCTCATCAGCTTTTTTGTGGCAGTGGTGGCACTGGGAGGGTTTGGAACGGCCTTCGGCTCCGTCACCCAGCAGGCACCCCAGCTCCTGTCGCTCACCCATGGCCCGGGCATCGAGTTCGGGGTTACTCTAATCATCGCCATCCTGGCGGCTAACATGTTTCACCAGGGGTTCTGGCAGCGGGTGTACACCTGCCGTGACGAGAAGGCCCTCCGGTGGGGCTTTGCCTCTGCGGGACTCCTGGTCATCCCGGTGGTCTTCGTGGCGGGGCTGCTGGGGGTGATGGCCGTGGGGCTGGGTGTGGTCGATGAGCCCTCGGTAGCTCTCTTTGCTCTGATCCTGGAGGTGGTCCCCACCTGGGCCGTGCTGGTGGTGCTGGTGCTGGCTCTGGTGCTGGTGATGAGCAGTCTGGATACCCTTTTGAACGGGATAGCCAGCGCTGTCACCAGCGACCTGGCCCGCTTCAAGCCAGGGATCCAGGGGGTCCATCTTCTGAGGTCCTCACGGGTCATCACAGTGGTTCTGGTCGTTCCGGCCATCTTCATCGCCTCGCAGGGCTACAGCGTCCTGTACCTCTTTCTCATCGCCGACCTGGTGTGTGCGGCGGCTGTGTTCCCGGTCTTCTTTGGCCTCTACTCCCGATGGTTAAGCGGGAGGGCGGCCCTGGTCAGCAGCGTGGCGGGCCTCATTGTGGGGGCCCTCTTCTTCCCCACCCCCGACTTCACCCCATGGGTGCCCATTCCCCTGGCGGGTCGCTTCGTGGTGAGCTTCGGAACAGCTCTGGGGGCGTCGGCTATAATGAGCGTGCTGCTGAGCGCCCTCAGCAGTCGCTTACGCATAGTGCCCGAGTACGACTTCGCTCACCTGCGGGAGCAGGTGCATCTGATCCAGGGCTAAGAGCGCCGTTGTTGCGGTGTGCGTATGGGCTTCACTGACGAATTGCGAAGAGAGACGGCCTCCCTGTGGGAGCGGATGGTCACCCATCCCTTTGTGCGGGAGCTGGGCGACGGCACGCTGCCCCAGGAGAAGTTTCGACGCTACTTTTGCCAGGACTACCTTTTCGTGCGAGGGCTGGTGCAGCTCCTGGCCCTGGCCGTCGCCAAGGCCCCCAGCTTTGACGCGGCACGGCGGCTCTCCCGCTTCCTGGACCTGGTGCTCACCGGCGAGGAGGCCCTGTTCCAGCGGGCCTTCCGCCAGATGGGCCTCTCGCCCAAGGAGGTGGAGGGGCTGACTCCCCTGCCTAGCTGTCTCTCCCATACCAGCTACCTGCTGCGCCTGGCCTACGAGGGCACCTTCCAGGAGCTGCTGCTGGCGCTGCTGGTCACCGAGTGGACCTACCTGGACTGGGCCCAGCGCCTGGCTGCGGCGGGGAAGCGGCCGGAGAACCCCGCCTACCGTGAGTGGATCGAGATCCACTCCGGGCGAGAGCTGGAGGAGTTCGTGGTCTGGATGCGGGACTACCTGGACACCACCCCGGTGGCCGACCGGAAGCGGCTGGAGGAGGTCTTTGCCACTGCCCTCCGGTACGAGCTGCTCTTCTGGGAGATGGCCTACCGGGGCGAGGAGTGGCCGGCATGAAGCGAGTGCCTACGGTCATGACCATCGCTGGCTCCGACTCGGGGGCGGGCGCAGGCATCCAGGCGGACCTGAAGACCTTCGCCGCCCTGGGGGTCTATGGCACCTCGGTGCTCACCGCTATCACCGCCCA
Source organism: Dehalococcoidia bacterium (assembly GCA_046758985.1). GTDB lineage: Bacteria > Chloroflexota > Dehalococcoidia > Lucifugimonadales > JBHIBI01 > JBHIBI01. The sequence continues at coordinate 11,286 of JBHIBI010000014.1, read as the reverse complement.
GAACACCCGCCAGGTCACGGCGGTCCACGAGCTGCCGCCGGAGATGGTGGCGGCCCAGATCGAGGCGGTGGTGGTGGACATCGGTGCCGATGCCGTGAAGACAGGGATGCTCTCCAGCGCCGCCATTATCGAGACGGTGGCCCGGGAAGTCCGGCGGCATGGCCTGGCTCCCCTGGTGGTGGACCCGGTGATGGTGGCCAAGGGTGGCGACCGGCTGCTGCGGGAGGATGCGGTGGAGGCCCTGCGTGACCTGCTGATGCCCCTGGCTACGGTGGTGACCCCCAACCTGCCCGAGGCTGAGGTGCTGAGCGGCCTCACGGTTCGCTCGGTGAGCGACGCCCGCCGGGCGGCGGAGGCTATTGTTGGCCTGGGGGCCAGGGCGGTGGTGGTGAAAGGGGGCCACCTGGAGGGGCCACCGGTGGACCTCTTCTTTGACGGGCAGCGGTTCCGCGAGTTTCGAGGGCCGCGCCTCGATACCCGGAACACCCATGGCACCGGCTGCACCTTCGCCTCGGCCATCGCTGCTGGGCTGGCCCAGGGGCTGCCCCTGGAGCAGGCCGTGGGCCGGGCCAAGACCTTCGTGACCCGTGCCATGGAGCGGGCCTATCCCATCGGGGAGGGCCACGGTCCCCTGCACCACTTCTACCGGCTGTGGAGGCCGGGTGGGACTCCGGGCTCCAGCGGGGGGTAGCACCCTGCCCTACGAACTGGTGGGCTCAGACGAGTGGTACACCTCGAGGTTGGCGCACTGGGTGAGACGGCGACCCTGGAGGCCGGCCAGCAGGTTCTCCACCGCCAGCAGCGCCATCCTGCGGCGTGTCTCCACGCTAGCGCTGCCGATGTGGGGGGTGATGACCAGATTCTGAAGGCTCAGGAGAGGGTCGTCGGGAGGGATGGGTTCCTTCTCGGTTACGTCCAGGGCCGCCCCCGCGATCCACCCCTCCTGCAGCGCCCGGTAGAGGGCCTTCTGGTCCACCACCGGCCCCCGGGAGGTGTTGACCAGCAAGGCCGTGGATTTCATCATCCGCAGCTCCGCCTCACCCAGCAGGTGGTGGGTCTCCGGGGTCAGGGGCACGTGGAGGGAGACGAAGTCGGCAGTGCGTAGCAGGGTGGGGAGCTCCACGAAGCGGAGCCCGTAGCGCCGCTCCTCATCCCGCCGCCGGTGCCGGGAGGCGTAGAGCACCTCCATGTCGAAGCCCTGGGCGCGCCGGGCCACCTCCAACCCGATCTTCCCCAGGCCGATGATGCCTAGGGTAGCGCCGTGGACGTCGCGACCCAAGAAGGAGAGGGGGTGGAAGGGCACCCTCCAGTTGCCCTGGCGCACCCAGCGCCCCGCTTCCTGGATGCGGCGGGCGGCGGCCAGGAGGAGGGCGAAGGCCAGATCGGCGGTAGTCTTGGCCAGGATGCCTGGGGTGTACCCTACGGGGATACCCCGGCGGGTGGCCGCCGCCAGGTCGATGTTGTCCACGCCCGTGGCCATCTGGCTCACCACCTTCAGGTGGGGGGCGCTCTGGAAGAGGCCCGCGTCCACCCAGTCGTCCACTGTGGTCAGGAGGCCATCTACTACGGCGGCCTTCTCCCGCAGCCTCTCCCGGGATGGCGGCGCCTCATCGGGCCAGAGCTCCAGCTCCGTCTCCTGGCCCAGTGCCTCCAGCGCCTCCCGTCCGATGTCCCGGGTCACGAATACCCTAGGCTTCATGGCGTCGGCCTCCCAGTCAAGGAGAGGGTGCCGCCTATTGTAGCCGAGGGGGTTTTCTTTTGCCAGGGTAGGGGAGGTGCTATACTGGCTCCGGCTTTGCCTCAGGAGCTCCCCTTCTAGCAGTCCAAGCGAAGGAGGCCCCATGGCAGCCATTCTCGACGGCATCCGTGTGCTGGACTTCGGCAGGTACATTGCCGCCCCCTTCTGCTGCCAGCTCCTGGCCGACATGGGGGCCGAGGTCATCCGGGTGGAGCGCCCCGGTGGCGAGGCGGACCACCAGCGGGGGCCCGTAGGCCCTGGGGACCGCAGCCTTTACTTCGTGGCGTTGAACCGCAACAAGAAGGCCATCACCCTGAATCTGGATGCTGAAGAGGGGCGGAGTCTCCTGACCCGCCTGGCGCAGCGGGTGGATGTCCTGGTGCACAACCTGCCAGTGCAGCGTGCTCAAGCCCTGGGGCTGGACTACGATTCTCTCCAGCAGGCCAACCCTCGCCTGGTCTACCTGGCGGTCTCTGGCTTCGGCACCACCGGCCCCTATGCCCGCTACACCGCCTTCGATGCCATCGTCCAGGCGATGACGGGGGCCATGACCATGACGGGTCTGCCCGGCAACCTGCCCACCCTTTCCCACATCCCCTATGTGGACTTTGGCACCGCGCTCTACGGCGCTCTGGCCGTGGTGTCGGCCCTCTACCACCGGGAGCGCACCGGCCGGGGGCAGATGGTGGACCTGGCCCTCTTCGCCACCGGCCTCTCCTTCGTCGGTGCCTACGGCATCGTGGCGGAGCAGGCCGTCAATGCAGTGGTGCGCCGTCAGGTGGGCAACGACATGATCTACGGTGTCGGGGGGTGCTACCCCGCCCAGGACGGCTACCTGGTCATCCAGAGCCTCTCCAACGCCCTGTGGCGGCGGCTCTGCCTGGCTATTGAGCGCCCCGACCTGCTCTCCGACCCCCGCTTGCAGGACGACCTGGCCCGCTACCAGCATCGAGAGGTGGTCAACGAGGCCGTGAGCCAGTGGACCTCCCCGCGTCCCCTGGCGGAGGCGGTCCGCCTCCTGGCCGAGGCGGGTATCCCCGTGGGCCCGGTGCAGAGCGTGGACCAGTTGCAGGAGGACCCCCAGGCGCAGGCCCTGGGGATGCTCCCCACCGTGGAGCAGCTAGGCCTGGGCCCCGTGCCTGTAGCTGGCCCCGCTATAAAGTTCAGCGAGACCCCTGGCCGGATCGTACGTCCCGCCCCGGAGGTGGGCGAGCACAACCGGGAGGTGTACGGTGAGCTGCTGGGCCTGGACGAGGGAGAGCTAGCGAGGCTGGCTCAGGAGGGGGTCATCTGAGGCCCGAGAGCCTGGATTGTCCCCCGAGGCCCAGGGGGCCTATAATGGAAGCGTGGGATGTGCAGGCCGTGCCATCCCTTGTTTCTGAGCTAGGGAGGAGGACCACCATGACCGTCGCACGCGATCTCAGGCTGAAGCACCGCAGCCGCGAGATCACCGAGGGGCCGGAGCACGCGGGCCCGCGGGCCATGCTCCGTGCCATGGGCCTGACCGACGAGGACCTGGACAAGCCCTTCATCGGTGTGGCCAGCACCGCCAGCGACGTTACTCCCTGCAACGTCCACCTGGCGCACCTGGCACAGAAGGTGAAGGAGGGCATCCGGGCGGCGGGGGGCACCCCCTTCGAGTTCGGCACCATCACCGTCAGCGACGGCATCTCCATGGGCACCGAGGGGATGAAGGCCTCCCTCATCAGCCGGGAGGTCATCGCCGACTCCATCGAGCTGGTAGCCTTCGCTGAGCACTTCGACGGGCTGGTCACCCTGGCGGGGTGCGACAAGAACCTGCCCGGCACCCTCATGGCCATCGCCCGCCTCAACCTCCCCGCCGTCTTCGTCTACGGTGGCACCATCCTACCGGGCCAGTTCCAGGGCCGGGCGGTGACTATCCAGGATGTCTTCGAAGCTGCGGGCGCCTACTCCAAGGGCTCTATAACCCTGGAGGAGCTGCGCCAACTGGAGGGCTGCGCCTGCCCCGGGCCCGGCTCCTGCGCCGGCATGTACACCGCCAACACCATGGCGGCGGCCATCGAGACCCTGGGCATGGCCCTTCCCGGCAGTGCCTCGGCCCCCGCCGTGGACGCCCACCGGCTGGAGAGCTGCTTCCGCTCCGGGGAGATGGCACTATCGCTGCTGGAGCGAGGTATCCGCCCGCGGGACATCCTGACCCACAAGGCCTTCGAGAACGCCATCGCTGTGGTGGTGGCCACAGGTGGCTCCACCAACGCTGTCCTCCATCTCCTGGCCATCGCCCACGAGGCGGGTGTCCCCCTTGTCCTGGACGACTTTGACCAGATCAGCCGCCGCACACCCCTCATCGCCGACCTGCGCCCCGGTGGGCACTACGTGATGGCCGAGCTCCACGTCGCCGGCGGTATCCCCCTGGTGATGAAGCGCCTGCTGGAGGCGGGCCACCTGCATGGCGACGCTCTGACGATCACTGGGAGAACACTACAGGAGGAGCTGGAGGCGGTGGAAACACCCTCGGACCAGGCCATCGTCCGCTCCGCCGATGTGCCCCTGAGCCCCATGGGCTCCCTGGTCATCCTCAAGGGGAACCTGGCCCCCGAGGGCGCGGTGATGAAGGTCACCGGCAGCCATGATTTGCGGCATCGGGGGCCTGCCCGCGTGTTCGACCGGGAGGAGGCCGCCTTCCGGGCCATCTGGGAGAGGCAGATCCAGCCCGGCGACGTGGTGGTCATCCGCTACGAGGGGCCCAAGGGTGGCCCCGGCATGCGGGAGATGCTGGCCATTACCGCGGCGCTGGCGGGCCAGGGGCTGGGGGACAAGGTAGCCCTCCTCACCGACGGCCGCTTCTCCGGCGCTACCCACGGCCCTATGGTGGGGCACGTAGCCCCCGAGGCGGCGGTAGGTGGCCCCATCGCCGTCCTCCGAGACGGGGACATGGTGACCCTGGACGTTCCCCAGCGGCGGCTGGACGTGGAGCTCTCCGATGCCGAGGTCGAGGAGCGGCTGCGGCAGTGGCAGCCACTTCCCTCGGAGTATACCTCGGGCGCACTGGCCAAGTATGCCCGGCTGGTCTCCTCGGCGGCCCAGGGTGCGGTCACCTGGTAGGGCCCGCCTGAACGAGCGGCCCCGAGGCACACCCTCACCTGGACCTTGGACCGGGTGTGCTACGTGCCCGAGGTGGCCGTGGAGAACCTCCACGCTCAGGAGATTGCCGGGTACATGGAGGGGTTGTAGGGGGTAAGGAGGGAAATTTGATGCATCCCTTGACGAAATGGTACTATATATAGTATCATACTTGCTTGGTGAGCGGTGGCGAGGCTGGAAAGGCTAGTCGCTCGTTTTCTGGCCGAGCCCGCCGAGGTCAGCTTTCGGGATGTGGCGACGCTCTTGCGGGCCTTTGGCTACGAGGAGAGGCCCACAAAAAGTAGCCACCATGTGTTTGTGAAACCTGAGATCCTGCCTATCACTGTGCCCACCATAGGTGGCAGGCGGGTGAAACGGACCTACATTTGGAACATCGTGGAGCTTCTAGGACTGAGGGAGTGGTATGAGGAACATCAAGATAGATAGGGATTTGGATTTTTATCTCAGGCTCAAATACCCGGTCAAAGTGCATCAGGAGGCGGAAGGCGGCTTTGTTGCCGAGATCGAGGAGCTGCCGGGCTGCATGACCCAGGCGGAGACCCCGGAGAATCTGTTTCACCTGATGGAGGATGCTCGCCGGGGCTGGATCGAGGCGGCATATGAGTCGGGGCAAGAAATCCCCCTGCCCCGTGGTGCCGAGGAGTACAGCGGCAAGTTCCTGGTCCGGGTGCCCCGCAGTCTTCACCGCGACCTAGCGCGGGCCGCCGCCCACGAGGGTATCAGCCTCAATCAGTATGTTACCGCTCTCCTGGCCAATGGGAATACTGTTGGGAATGGTGCGATGGCTAAGAGAAGCTTACTCAGCCAATACGTCGAGCGGACGAACAGTCGCGGTGACATCAAACCTCAAACCAAGAGGCAATACATCACCGACGCAATTCGCATACTGGAAAGCGACGAAGAACTACCGGGCCCTGGTTACCGAACCGTCTGGAAGGAGCTGACGGAGTTAGTGAAGTCTCGCTTTGAACGACGACTTTCGCGGTAGCTTAGGACTCCTACCCCCGCTAAGGTCGGGTGTGGCGTCTATCCGCACCGCCTCCCGCTGCATCGGCCCCCTTACCTCCGGCCCGTCTTCCCCCCAGAGCATTCATGGGTCGGCGGGCGGTTTAGAGGGTGGCCTGGAGGGCGCCACCGTCGATGGGGATGCTGGCCCCGCTGATGAAGGCGGCCCGCTCCGAGGCCAGGAACAGGATCAGGTCAGCCATCTCCTCGGGCCTGCCGATGCGCTTCATGGGGATCCGCTGGGCGCTGGTCTCCAGCTCCTCCTCCACACCGATGCCCATCTGCTGGGCCCAGGTCTGGTGCAGGGAGAGGAGCCGCTCCGTGCGCATCATGCCCGAGAGGACGTTGTTCACCGTGATGTTGTAGGGGGCCAGCTCGTGACAGAGCATCCGGGCGAACCCGGCCACCGCCATCCGCAGGGAGGTGGAGAGGGAGAGGTTCCGTACCGGCTCCCGGATGGAGGTGGAGAGGAGGTTGATGATGCGGCCCCACCGCTGCTCCTTCATGTGGGAGGCCACCTCGCGGCTCATGCGCACCGAGGCCATCAGGGTCTGCTCGATGGCCAGGTGCCACTGCGCCTCGTTCACCTCCAGGGGCCCGCCGGGGGGAGGCCCGCCCACGTTGTTCACCAGGATGTCGATGCGTCCGAAGCGGGCAAGGGTCTCCTGCACCACCCTCTGGATGTCCGAGTAGCGGGACAGGTCCGCCGGTACTGCCAGGACGCGGTCGGGCGAGCCTGCCGCTGAGGCCACCTCTCGCTCTGCCTGGTGCAACTCCTCCTCGTGGCGGGCGCAGATGGTGACCTTGACCCCCTCGCGGGCAAAGGCCAGGGCCGTGGCCTTGCCCATGCCCCTGCTGGAGCCGCCCACCAGGGCCACCCGGTCTTTGATGTCCAGCTCCATCGGCTACTCCTCCCTGGTCGTTTCGATTCGTCCCATCATAGCCCCTTGCCCGGCCTCAGGCAATTGCCTTAAACAGGGGGAGCAAGTTCACGGAGAAGACACCCTCTCCAGGTGCTCCCGCACAACCTCCCGAGGGCACAGCCGGATGAACAGGACCAGAGCCAGCAGGACCACCACCATGTCGTCCAGATAGCCCAGCACGGGCACGAAGTCGGGGATGAGGTCCAGGGGGAGGGAGAGATACAGCAGCGTCAGGGGAAGCAGCGCCTTGGCGGCCCAGGGCACCCGCGGGTCGTGGAAGACGGCCTTGAGCAGGGAGAGCTTGCTCCTGGTGGGGAGCCGCAGGAACGAGCGGTACGGCTCCCGCCTAGCAAGCCGGGCCAGGGCAACAAACAGCCCCCAAACCAGGGCCAGCATCCCCAGGGAGGCTACCACGATGATGATGACGGTGCTGCTGCTCATACTCCCCTTTATTATCGGCCCGATTGGGTGGTCTGGCTAGTCGGGCTTGGCCGGGGGTGGCTGGCGTGCTATCATCGTTGCGCAGGGAAGCACGCTTGGTACTAAGGAGGGCCACGGGAATGAAGCCACTGGAGGGGGTGCGGGTCCTCGACCTGACGCGGGTGCTGGCGGGACCCTACTGCACCATGCTGCTGGGCGACTACGGTGCCGAGGTCATCAAGGTAGAGCGACCGGGCTCCGGCGACGACACCCGTGCCTACGGGCCGCCCTTCCTGGACGGCGAGAGCGCCTACTTCATGAGCGTCAACCGCAACAAGAAGAGCATCACCCTCAACCTGCAGCACCCCAAGGGCCGGGAGGTGGCCCACCGCATTGCCCGGACGGCGGACGTGGTAGTAGAGAACTTCTCGCCGGGGGTGACGGAGCGCCTGGGGGTGGACTACGAGACCCTGGGCCAGATGAACCCGCGGCTGGTGTACTGCTCCATCTCAGGCTTTGGGCAGACGGGGCCCTACAGGCAGAAGCCGGCCTACGACATGATCCTTCAGGGGATGGGAGGACTCATGAGCGTCACCGGCGAGTCTGAAGGGGCTCCCATGAAGGTAGGGCTCTCCGTGGTGGACCTCGGCTCGGGGATGTACGCCGCCTACGCCATCGTCATGGCCCTGTTCCACCGGGAGCGCACCGGCCAGGGCCAGTACATCGACTTCTCCATGCTGGACGGCCAGGTGTACTGGATGAGCTTCCTGGCGGAGGGGTACTTCGTCACGGGCAAGCCCCCGGCACGCTATGGCAACGGCCACCCCACCCTGGCCCCCTACGGGGCTTTTCGAACCAAGGATGGCTACGTCAATCTGGGCCTGGGCAATGACCGGTTCTGGCAGCGGTTCTGCCAACTGGTGGGGCGGGAGGAGCTGTTGAAGGAGCCCGAGTACCAGAGCATGGGTGGCCGGGTGAGCCACCGCCAGGAGCTGGACCCCATTGTCCAGGAGGAGATGCTGAAGCGCACCACCGAGGAGTGGCTGAGGGAGCTGGAGGCCGTGGGCATCCCCGCCGGCCCCATCTACGACATGGAGGAGCTGCTAAACCACCCCCAGGTGCTGCACCGGGAGATGGTGGTGGAGGCACCCCATGCCAAGCTGGGAAAGGTCAGGGTGCCGGGCATCCCCATCAAGCTCTCGGCGTCACCGGGGGCGGTGGAGAACGGGCCGCCGCTGCTGGGCCAGCATACGGCTGAGGTGTTGGCAGACCTGGGCTACTCCCCTCAGGAGGCGGAGCAGCTACGTGAGGACGGGGTCATCTAGCCTTTCGGGAAGGAGCAACAGGGATGAAGGAGCTTGGCGTCGCCGTCATTGGCGCGGGGAACATCGGCAGCCTCCGGGCCCATCTCCTAGCCCGGATGCCCCAGGTGCGGTTCCTGGCTGTAGCTGACGTGGTGGAGGAGCGGGCCCAGACCCTGGCCCGGCAGTGCCAGGCCGACCTAGCCTCGGATAATATCCAGGAGGTGATCGGCCACCAGGCGGTGGACGCCGTAATTATAGCCACCAGTGAGCAGGAGCATGTGGCCCCCGCCCTGGCCACCGTGGAGCTGAGGAAGCCCGTGCTCATCGAGAAGCCCCTGGCCATGACCCTTCCCGATGCCGACCGGATCCTGGAGGCGGCCAGGGGCTCCGGCAGCGAGGTGCTTGTCGGGTTCACCCAACGGTTCCGGCGGCGCTACCTGGTGACCAAGGACCAGGTGAGCAGAGGCGTTATCGGCAACGTGGTCTCCCTCTTCGGAAAGATCTACCTGAACAAGATGGTGGCCGAGCTGGTCATCTCCCGGTCACCCACCACCACGCCCTCGGTGAACACCCTCACCTATCTGGCCGACCTGGTCCTCTGGTACCTGGAGGACAAGCGACCGGTGAAGGTGTATGCCCAGTCGGGGTACTTTGTGTTCAAGAAGCGGTACAACGCTCCGGACTTCACCTGGGTCACCGTCACCTTCGACGATGGCACCGTGGCCAACCTGGGCGTGAGCTGGCTCATCCCGGAGAAGCACCCCGCCTACATCGCCACCATGGAGCTGGAACTGTTTGGTACTGAGGGGATGCTCAGCGTAGATGATAGCCACCGGGACTTCATGCTGGTGCCCGGTCAGCGGACCCACCAGCTCGACATGGTGCCACCCATCGACATCGCCTTCATGGGCTCCTCTATGCCTGGGGACTGGGCCCTGGGTGAGTTCTGGGGACCTATGCGGGACGAGACCGAGTCCTTCATCGCCCACCTCACCACGGGGCGGCCCACGCCGGTGGCAACGGGGGAGCAGGGGCGAAGGGCGTTGGAGCTGACCCTGGCGGCGGACCGCTCGGCCAGCGAGGGTGTGCCGGTGGAGCTCCCCCTGAAAGAGCCTGTGTGAGGCGTGAAGTCTCAGGCACCCAGTAGCAGCTCCAGGGCTCGCTGGTAGTCTTGGGGTGTGTTGATGTCCACCAGCACTAGGGGCGTCTCTGTCGCCACCCGGTGCACCCGGCTGCGGTGCCGCTGGTACACCTCCCGCACCCCCTGGCGCTCCTCGGTGATGGCCTCCAGCTCCGGCAGCAGCTCCGGGGAGAAGATGAGGGGGTGGCCGCTCTGGCCCTGGTAGGTGGGGGCGGTGATGAGGGGCTGGCGGCGCTGGTGCTCCTGGATGAGCCGCTCCAGCAGGGAGACCGGGCGCGGCTGGTCCACCCCCAGCAGCAGGATGGCCTGGGCACTGGGGCTGACCCTGGCGAGACCCACCTTGATGGAGGTGGTCTTGCCCAGGGCGTAGTTGGGGTTGTGGACTACCTGCACCTTGGGCTGGTGGGCTACCAGGGCCTCCACCTCCTGGGCGCGGTGCCCCACCACCATCAGCACCTCCTCCACCCCCGCCTGGTTGAGGGCATCCACCTGGTGCTCCACGAGGGTCCGGCCGGACCAGGCCAGCAGGGCCTTGGGCTCCTGCATGCGGGTGGACTCGCCTGCCGCCAGCAGCACCGCGGAGATACCAGCCATAGCCGGTCACCTGCTCTTCTCAGGGGATACGTTCCGACGAGGGTGTGGGCAGAGGGGCTAGTGGGTGGGGATGGGGATGCCCGCCATCTCCACCACCCGGGCCAGTTGCCTCTCGTCCAGCTTCATGGGCCTGCCTGTGCCGCCCATGCGGGCCATGACGATCTCTGCCATGATGCTCACGGCAATCTCCTCGGGAGTCAGCGCACCGATGTCCAGCCCCACGGGAGCGTGAATATCCTTGACCCGCTCCAGGGGGATGCCCTTCTGGAGGAGCTGGCGGTGGATGAGGATGGTCTTGCGCCGGCTGCCCACCAGACCCACGTAGCGGGCGGGGGTGCGGGCCGCCGCCTCCAGAGCCAGGTCGTCGAAGCGGTGCCCCCGGGTGGCCACCACGATGAAGGTGTTGACGTTGACGGGCACCTGCTGGAGCCCCTGCACAAAGTCGGCTACTATGGTCCCCTCGGCCTCGGGGAAGCGCTCCGGGTTGGCGAACTGGGGCCGGTCGTCGATGACGTAGATGCGGAAGCCCAGCATCTTGGCCAGGGGTGCCGTGCTCTTGGCGATGTGCCCGCCGCCCATCAGCACCAGGGTGGGAGGGGTGGTGAAGCCCTCCACGAACACCTCGGTGCCGTCCTGGGCCACCACGTACTCGTTGTTGCCCACGCTGCTCACCCGGCGGGCCGCCTCCCGCACCAGGGCATCCAGCTCAGGGTTGCCCAGGGAGCCGAAGGTGGAGCCGTCGTGGCGCACCAGCAGCTTGGCCCCCAGGTTCTCCTGGCCGGGGGTGGGCTTCATCACCGTGGCCACCGCTACGGGGGCACCGCCCTCGTAGGCCTCCAGCGCCTCCCGGGCGAAGGGCTGGAAGGTCTGGGGCTCCCAGACGGGCTCGATGAAGAAGAACATGGTGCCGCCGCACACCAGGCCGTCGCGGGCGGCGATCTCCTCGTTGAGGAAGTAGTCGCGGTACACCGGCCTGCCGCGGCTGTGCATCAGCTCCTTGGCGGCGAACCAGATGTCGCCCTCGACGCAGCCGCC
>JBHIBI010000013.1:0-15596 GCA_046758985.1 Dehalococcoidia bacterium | reverse complement strand
CCGGCACCGCCGCTGGCGATGACCGGCACCGGCACCGCCCCGGAGATGGTACGGGTCAGCTCCAGGTCGTAGCCCTCCTGGGTACCGTCGCAGTCCATGCTGGTCAGCAGGATCTCCCCCGCCCCCAGCTCTGTGGCCCGCACAGCCCAGCGCACCGCGTCTATCCCCGTAGGGGTGCGCCCCCCGTGGATGAACACCTCCCACCGGGAGCCGGGCCCCAGGGCCAGCTCCGGGGGCACCCCAGGCTGGGGGGTGGGCTCGCCCTGGATGCGCCGGGCGTCGATGGCCACCACGATGCACTGGCACCCAAAGCGTTCCATCCCCTGGGTGATCAGCGACGGGTCCTGCACCGCCGAGGTGTTGATGGAGACCTTGTCCGCCCCGGCGCGCAGCAGCTTGCGCATGTCCTCCACCGTGCGGATTCCCCCGCCCACGGTCAGGGGGATGAACACCTGCTCCGAGACCCGCTCCACCACCTCCACCATGGTATCGCGGGCCTGGGCGCTGGCGGTGATGTCCAGGAACACCAGCTCGTCGGCCCCCTCTCGGTCGTAGAGGGCAGCCAGCTCGGCGGGGTCGCCGGCGTCCCGCAGGTTGACGAAGGTCACGCCCTTGACCACCCGCCCGGCGTCCACGTCCAGACAGGGGATGATGCGCTTGGTGAGCATAGGTCTCTTTACTTCCTGAGCAGCATCAAGTAATACTTCTCGCTCAGGTAGCGCCACTCCCGCACCTCCAGCCCGGCCTCCTTGGCCAGCTCCCCCATCTCCTCGGGGCTGATCCGCTCCCCCGCGGGCGGACCGGTGTCCGTCTCCTTCTTCAGCCACTCCACCACGGCGCACCAGCCCTTGGGCATGAGCAACGCCCCGGCCGCCTTGAGGAAGGGAAGGCGCTGTTTTACCTCGTGGACCACGCAGCCTAGCAACACCCCGTCCAGACTCCCCTTCTCCACGGGGAACCGGGTCTCCTGGCTCTTGAGCATCTCTACGTTGCCCAGGAAGCTCTCCTGTACTCGCTGCTGCAGGATCTCTAGCATCTTGGGGTCCCTGTCCAGGGCGTACAGCTTGCCGCTGATGAGATACTTGGCCAGGGGCAGGGTAAAGAAGCCGGGCCCGCACCCGATGTCCGCCACCTGCTGGTAGGGCTCGATGGGGATGAAGGCCATTACCTTGAAAGGGTCCAGCTCCTGGTGCCGCTCGTTGGAGAGCAGTTCCTTGACCCGCTCGGGGTCGAACTTCTGTGGCATAGGCCAGCACCTCCTGCCTCTACTGTACACCACAGGGGGCTGCTGCTCAACGGGACGTTGCGAAGGGTGATAGGCCAGACCGTTACGGGGTGCTGGCCGCCACTTTCAGCGCCTCTTCCAGCCTGATGCGGCCGCTGTAGAGGGCGCTGCCGATGATGGCCCCCTCCACCCCCAGGGCCTTAAGCCGCCGCAGGTGCTCCAGGGAGGCGATGCCCCCCGAGGCCAGGATGTTGGCCCCGGTTTCCCCCACCAGACCCTCGATGGCGTCGAAGTTGGGCTCCGTCAGAGTGCCGTCCCGGGCGATGTCGGTGTAGAGGAACCGGCTGACGCCCAGCGCGGCCATGGCCCGGACCAGGTCCACGGCGCCGACGCTGGTGCGTTCCTCCCAGCCGCGGACGGCCACGATACCGTCCCGGGCATCCACAGCCACCACCACCCGCTCGCTGCCGAAGCGCTGGCAAGCCTCCTGGACCAGGTGGGGCTGTTCCACGGCGATGGTGCCAAAGACCAGGCGCTCCACGCCCATGTCCAGGAGCTGCTGGCCCATCTCCAGGCGGCGCAAGCCTCCACCCACCTGGAGGGGGATGTCTACCCGGCTGACGGTCTCCTGGAGCACCTTCAGGTTCACCGGCAGGCCCTGCTGAGCGCCGTCCAGGTCCACGATGTGGAGGCGTGGCGCCCCCTGCTCCTGCCACTGGAGGGCCATGGCGACCGGGTCGTCGGAGTACACCGTCTCCCTTTGGAAATCGCCCTGGTACAGGCGGACGCAGCGCCCCCCCCTCAGGTCGATGGCCGGTATCACCTCCATGGGCCTATCCTCTTCTGGCCCTCTCGCTCTGCCAGTCAAAGGCGAAGCGGGCAAAGTTCTCGTACACCTTGAGCCCCAGGGGGCCGCTCTTCTCCGGGTGGAACTGGGTGGCCACCAGGTTCCCCCGCGCCAGCACGCTACAGAAGGGGACGCCGTAGGTGGTGGTGCCCAGGACGCAGGAGGGGTCCTGGGGTTGGGCATAGTAGCTGTGGACGAAGTAGAAGTGGGAGCCCTGGGGGACGCCGGCGAAGACCGGGTGGCTCTGCCGTAACTCCACCGAGTTCCAGCCCATGTGGGGCACCTTGAGCCCTTCAGGGAGGCGCCGCACCCGCCCTGCCACCACCCCCAGGCAGGGCTCCTCGCCCTCCTCGGTGCTCTCCATCAGCAGCTCCAGCCCCATGCAGACGCCCAGGAAGGGCGTACCCCGGGCGATGACCTCGCGTAGCGGCTCCACCAGGCCACGCTGCCGCAGGGCCCGCATAGCGGCGTCGCTGGCGCCCACCCCGGGCAGCACCACGGCGCCGGCCTGGAGCAGGGTACCGGCGTCCTCGTTGACGGTGGGCCGGACACCTACCTGTTCCAGCGCCTTGGCCACGCTGCGCAGGTTGCCCGCCTCGTAGTCCACCACCACCAGCAACGGCTGTTTCACAGGCTTCGCCCTCACTAGGGCGTGTCCTCGCCCGTCAGTCACTCCAGGGGCATCGCCCGATCCTCGTACCGCGCCAGCACAAAGACCAGGTCACTGAGGCGGTTGAGGTAGCGCAGGACCTCCGGGTTCACCAGCAGATCTTTCCCCTTCAGTTCCAGGGCCCGACGCTCGGCGCGGCGCAGCAGGGTGCGGGCCAGGTCTAGGGCCGCCGAGGCGGGCGAGGCCCCGGGGATGATGAAGGCGGGAGGGAGCTGCACCTCCGCCATCAGCTCGTCCATCAGCCCTTCCAGGCGGTCCACCATCTTCGGGGTGACGGGCTGGAAGTGGGCCTTGAAGGTGGTGTAGTGCTTCCGGTCCGTGGCCAGCTCCGAGCCCACGGTGAACAGCTCCCGCTGCACCTGCTTGATGAGCTCCTTGACCCTGGCGTCCTGGGAGAGAGCGCGGGCCATGCCCAGGGCTGCGTTGGCTTCGTCCACGGTGCCGTAGGCCTCGCAACGGGGGTCGGTCTTGGGCACCCGGCCCCCGAACAGCAGCTGCGTCTCCCCCGTATCGCCGGTCCTGGTGTACACCCTGACCAACGTCTTCCCCTCTTTACGCCATCGTACGCTCTGGGGTGATTGTAGCATAGGGGTCCCTGGCCCGCTATACTGGGGCTGTTGCTGGGAAGGAGGTCTCTTGGTGGCTGAGCTGCGCATCATCGGCATCGGCGGCATGCCCGAGGTCCGGGGGGGGGATGACCTGGCTGGGCAGATCGTGGAGGCTGCCGGACGGCAGGGGGTTGGCATCGAGAGCGGGGACATCCTGGTGGTGACCCAAAAGGTGGTGTCCAAGGCCGAGGGACGCATCGTCCACCTGGGGGGGGTCCAACCATCGGCCCGGGCCCGCCAGTTCGCTCAGGAGCACCGGAGAGACCCCCGGCACATCGAGGTGGTGCTGCGAGAGAGCCGGCGCATCCTGCGCATGGAGCGGGGGATCATCATCAGCGAGACCCATCACGGCTTCGTCTGCGCCAACGCCGGGGTGGACACCTCCAACCTTCCTCTGGAGGAGACGGTGGCCCTGTTGCCGGAGGACCCCGACGCCTCAGCGGCCCGCATCCGCCAGGGCATCCGGGAACGCCTGGGGGTCACCGTGGGCGTCATCATCTCCGACACCTTTGGCCGTCCCTGGCGGGAGGGGGCCGGCAACGTAGCCATCGGCGTGGCTGGCCTCAACCCGTTGAGGGACTACCGAGCCCAGCGGGACGTCTATGGCCATCTCCTTCATACCACCGTCATCGCCGTGGCCGACGAGCTGGCCTCCGCCGCAGAGCTGGTCACCAGCAAGGTCACGGGGGTGCCCGTGGCGCTGGTCAAGGGTTACCCGTACGAGGCTGGCGAGTTCACCGTGCGGTCGCTGTTGCGGGAAGCCCGGCATGACCTCTTCCGCTAGCCGTGTGCCGGGGCTCCGGGCGCAGGCGCGTCATGAGGGGGCACACGTGGCGGAGGGACGAACCGGGGAGACCTTCCGTGCGGACCTGCGGCAGTGGTCGTGCAGCAGGGTCAGGGAGACCCTAAAGCTCTTCTAGCTCCCCTTCCTCGGGGCCGTCGGAGAAGAGATAGCTCCCTCCTGCGGGCGTCCCAGGCACAGGGGTATCCTCGCCCCAGGGGGCCGACTCGATGTAATTCTTGAACTCCCGCTCCTCACCACACAGTTGGCAGACACCCTGGCTCACCGGACCCGAGGGGCTCTCGATGAGCCAGTAGTGTCGGCAGGTTGTCTGCTGTATCCTTTCCTGGACCAGCACGTTGGGGTTTGGCTGTACCATGGTTACCTCAAATACACCTCAGCTTTGTGATGATACTCTAGCAGGTAGCGAGGGGAGTTGTCAAGCTTTTTTGCACATATTTGATATAAAGTCTTCTTCACTAGCAAAGCTTTGACAGCGCTTTAGTACTCTTGTATACTGGTACTAACCATCTTGATGCAAGGGAAGGGCGGCAGGTTCGTTGGAAGACACGCGCCGAAAGCTCCTTGCCCTTCTCCAGCGCTCTGGCCAGGCTGCGGTTGAGGAGCTGGCTCGGGAGCTAGGTCTGGCCGCGGCCAGTGTGCGACGCCATCTGGACATTCTCCAGCGGGACCACCTGGTCACCTTCCGGGTGGTGCGCAAGAAGACGGGGCGCCCGGAATACGCCTTCTTGCTGACAGAACAGGGACAGGAGTCCCTCCCCAAGAACTACGACTGGCTTCTGCGCCTGCTGGTGGAAGAGGTCTCCTCGCTGGGTATGGGGGAGGTGAGCAGCAGGGACGGGAAGGCACTCTCCCAGTTGCTGTTGACTCGGGCGGCGGACCGGCTAACCGATGGCTACAAGGCGGCGCTGGACGGGAATCTGGAGAACCAGTTGTCCACGCTGCTCCAGCTTCTCCAGCAGAGCGACTTCTCCCCCGAGGTGGAGCGGGACGGAGAGAAGCTGTGCATCCGCCTCGTTAACTGTCCCTTCCGTTCCATCGCCTTGGCCTCCGGGGAGATCTGCCTCTTCGACCAGCGGCTCATCGCCAACTTCCTGGGCAGTGCTGTGGACCAGGAGCAGTGTATCCAGCAGGGTGATCCCGGCTGCTGTTATATGGTCTGGCTGACCACCTAGACTGCGAAAAGGCCGGCACCTGAGACGTTCCATGAGAAGGGGACGTCTTTTTTGTTCCCCTACTCTTACCCTCTTGGCTGGGCCTTTCGCTCCCGGGAAAGGGCGGCCAGCGTAAGAGAGATGGCGCAGAGGACCAGCAGGACGTCGAGCCCGGCCATGGAGGCGAAGATCCAGGGAGTACCCCATGCCTCGGCAAGATAGCCGAAGAAGGTGCCGGCGAAGGAGCCCACACCGTAGCCGGCTAGGAAGCTCACCCCGAAGACGCTCCCCTGAAGTCGAGGGGGACTGTAGTCGGCGATGAGGGTGGTGTACACTGGCTGGATGATGTAGAAGAGGAAGGCGACGAGCGAGGCCACCGCTATCAACCCTACACCGTGGCCCAGGGCCGTCAGCAGCAGGAAAGGAACCACCGCGAGGGTCACTGGCACCAGCAGCCGCTCCCGGGACAGCCGCTGTCCCAGATAGCCACCGATATACTGCCCGGCGATGCCGAAGAGGAGGATCACGGTGGTGAAGTAGCCTGCCACAGTCACAGGGTCGGCGTTGAACACGGCGATCCCTAGGTTCTGCTCTAGGTGGAGGGGCAGGAAGATGATCAGGCCGCGGAAGATGAAGCCCATCACGGCGCCCATCGCTAGGATCACTAGGAGGGGGCCCCAGTAGATCCCCAGGCCAAAGGGGCCAGGCGCCGGTTCGGCTGCCGTCCTGGGCTCTCGCTGGCGCACTCGGGGTACACTGGTGGCTTCTTGTACGGGAGACAGCAGCGTGGCGATCCCAACGAGCAAGGAAAGCGTGCCGAGGAGGATGAAGGGTGCCCGCCAGTCGAAGAACCCCAGCAGCACCACGGCGATGAAGGGCGACAGGGCGGTCCCCATATTGCCGGCCATCCCGTGGTAGCCGAAGGCCATGCTCCGCGCCCGGATGCTCCGGCTGATCAGGGCCATGGCGGTGGGGTGGTACAGCCCCAGGACCAGGCCCAGGGCAGTGAAGGTCACCGCCAGCATCCACAGGTTGGCCGAGGCCGCCACCAGCAGCGCTAGCACTCCCCCCACCAGCAGCACCACCAGGAGGATCCGCTGGGAGCCGAACCGGTCGGAGAGAAGGCCACCCAACACCGAGGTGAGCCCCGAGCCTAGGGCTGCCGCATTGGCCACTGCGCCTAGAATGAAGGGGCCCACCCCAAACTCCGCCCCGATGACCACCAGCAGGGCGGCGTAGGTCAGATCCGGCCCGTGGTTCACATAATGGCCCAGGCCGGTGTAGACCACCACCTGCCGCTCCCGACCCGTCATGCCTGTGGGGACTGCTGACGCTGTCATGGCTCCCTAGGCTTGCACTCCAGCGGAGGGCGGAGACTCTATTGGGGGAGGGCTGTCCTCAGATGACCTTTGCAACCGGCTCACATTGTCCCAGAGGAAATGCAGCGCAAGTCTATGAAGGGGAGGGTACCCTGTCAAGGTGCGTAGCCCCTCCAGACGGCTACGGCTTGACAAGTAAGCCCACCGCACCCTACAATGTGACCGCTATCCAGCATGTCTACAAGGAAGCGTTCAACCATCCTTGGTACGTACCGCATGTTCTCACCTTACCCTCCGCTGATACACCTCCCCTGGTAACCGCAACGGGGAGCATGCTGCACCATCGAGCCCTCCAACGGCCCTGTTGCCTCTTGTGGGGAAGGTATGTGTCTCTGCGGTGTCCTGTTCTCCCCGGGAGGGAAGTAAGGGCAGGAGTGTAGGGTGGAACCTGGCTGGAGAAGAAAGCTGGGCGACCGGATTGTTCGCCGTCCCCGGCTCCGAGAGCTCGCCCCAGTTGTCGTACGGATGGCCCCCCCTCGAGCGCCCTCGCGGGCCTTCACCTCACCCCTGTTGCTACTCTACGCTGTTGCAGGGCTGATTCTGGTAGGGACACTGCTCCTCTCGCTCCCCCTGGCACACCGTGGGGAGGGGTTTACGTCCTTTGTGATAGCCCTCTTTACCGCAGCCTCGGCCGTCACCGTTACCGGTCTGGTGATAGTAGATACAGGTGTGTACTGGAGCCCGTTTGGCCAGGGGGTCATTCTCGCCCTCATCGCCGTCGGAGGCCTGGGGTTCATGACCCTGGCCACCTTCCTCCTCATCGTCCTGGGGCAGCGCATCACCCTGGCGGAACGGCTCATGATGCGGGATACCCTGGGGACGGGCCAACTGGGAGGGCTGGTGCGGCTTATCCGCAACGTAGTCCTGCTGGTGCTGGTCATCTACCTGCTGGGGTTCCTGGCCCTCATCCCCTCTTTCCGTCAGTTTTACACCTTCCCAGAGGCCCTGTGGCAGGCCGCCTTCCACTCTATATCGGGGTTCAACAATGCGGGGTTCACCATTGTGGGGGGCAATACCAGTCTGCGCCTCTTTCAGTTGGACCTCTACCCCATCGCCATCATGATAATCCTCATGGTGCTGGGCAGCATCAGCTACACGGTCCTGGTGGACCTGTTCCGGGTGCGGCGTTTCTCCCGCCTCACCCTGGATACGCGGCTGGTGCTGGTAGCCACCCTGTTCCTGTATGCCTTGGGTACCCTGGTCATCTTCGGTTCGGAATATGCCAACCCCAACACGCTGGGGGGGATGGATGTCGGACATGGCCTTTTCAACTCGCTGTTCCACGCCGTCAGCGGAAGGACGGCTGGCTTCAGCACCCTTGACTTTGGACAGACCAGGGAGAACACCAACCTGTTTACGGGGGTGCTGATGTTCATCGGGGGTGCCTCAGGCTCTACCGCTGGAGGGATCAAGGTGAACACCTTTGCAGTGATCGTGGTGGCCATTCTCGCCTCCATTCGGGGTCGCACGCAGGTGGAGGCCTTTGGACGGGAGGTCCCCAGCTTCCTGGTGCAGAGGGCCCTGGCCATCGCCGCCCTGGCCCTGGCGCTGCTGTTTGTCGTGGCCTTCTTCCTCACCTTTACTGAGGACGCGCCCTTCTCGCAGCTCTTCTTTGAGACCTTCTCCGCCTTTGGTACAGCAGGTCTCTCCACCGGCATCACCAGCCAGCTCTCCAACGCGGGCCAGTACCTGCTGGTGTTCACCATGTTCGTGGGCAGGGTGGGCCCCTTGACCTTAGCCCTGGCCCTGATCCCCCGGGAGGAGCGGGCCCTATATCGTTATGCACAGGAAAGAGTTAAAATAGGATAAGCGGGAGGGAGAGCGGCATGAAGAAACAGGTTGTGGTGGTCGGGTTGGGACGCTTCGGCACCAGCGTGGCCAAGGAGCTCTATCAGATGGGCCACGATGTGCTGGCCATTGACCCTGACGAGAACAAGGTCCAGGAGCTGATGGGTCAGGTGACCTTTGCGGTCAAGGCTGATGCCACCAGCGAAACGGTGCTTCGAGAGCTGGGCGTACCCAACTTCGATGTGGCCATCGTCGGTGTGGGCAGCGATGTTACTGCCAGCATTCTGACTACGGTGCTCCTGAAGAACCTGGGCATCCCCTTTATTATCGCCCGGGCCAGGAACCCTCTGCATGGCGACACCCTGGAGCGAATCGGCGCCGATGCCGTGGTCTACCCGGAACAGGAGATGGGCCTCCGGGCAGCCCATGTGCTCTTCAACCCCGACGTGCTGGACTACATGGAGTTGGCCCCCGCCTTCGGCATCAGCAAAATCCGTCCCCCGGAGCAGCTCTACCACCTGACTCTGGAGGAGGCCGAGCTCGGAGGGCCGCGCGATAAATACGGCATTGCTGTCCTGGCCATCACGCGAGGCCGGGAGCATATCCTCAGCCCCTCCAAGGACGAGGTCATTCACCCCGGTGATATTCTGGTGGTGGCGGGCAAGAGCGAGATGCTGGTAAGGCTGCACGGGGAAGCTCAGGAGCTGGCCAAGAAGGGGGAGCTGGGGGGCAACCACGCCCGCCGTACCCCTCGCCCCGCGTCCTAGCCCTGAGACACCACGCACCCACGTTTCCCTTCCAGGGAGATGGTGGGCCGATGTTGTGACCAAGACCAGAAGGAGGTCGAGCGAGAGCAGAGGTGGGACATCAGAATCATTCGATCACGGCCAAGCGGATCCTTGTCCCCGTCAAGGGGGAGCCGGTGGATGAAGAGGCCTTGCACCTTGCCTTTGAATTGGCGAAAGAGAACAAGGCCCAGATCTTTGTCCTGTACGTCATCGAGATGCCGTGGGAATTCCCTGTGGATGCGGAGGTAGCACAAGAGACGAGCCGCGGTGAGGAGGTGCTCCAACGGTTTGAGGCCCTGGCGGAGGATGGGAAGCATGCGATAGAGGCTGAGATCCTTCAGGCCAGGGAGATGGGCACCGCCGTGGTCCAGGAGGCGGTGGACCGGAGCGTGGATGTGGTCGTGATAGGACTCCCCTATCAGAAACGCTACGGCTCCTTTACCCTTGGCGCTGCCGTTCCCTATATCCTGCGGTATGCCCCATGTCCCGTTATCGTCTGGCGGGACCGCCTGACCAATGGGCAGCCCTCCACCGGCCAGGAGTAGAAGCTGTGCGGGTTCTGGTCATGGGCTGTGGGAAGGTGGGAGTCCTGGTGGCGCAGAGCCTAGCCCAGGAGGGGCATAACGTCACCGTCATCGATGAGGGCCCGGAGCTCCTCACCTCCCTCCCCTCCGATACCTCGGTGGAGGCCATCGTGGCCGACGGCACCTCGGAGGCAGACCTCCGAAAGGCGGGTATCGAAGTAGTAGAGGCCTTCATTGCCGCCTCCGAGAGCGATAACGCCAATGCCATGGCAGCCCAGACCGCTCGTCACCTGTTTCACGTGCCCAACGTCATCTGTATCGTAGGAGACCCCGTGCGCTACGAGATGTACCGGCAGATGGGCCTGGAGGCGGTCTGTCCTACCCTGGTGGTCCTGGACATGGTGCTTAACGAGCTCGGTGCCTGAGAGGGTCTCTCCGAACCAGGGTCCCTCGCCAGAACAAGACTTCTCTGGATAGGGGCAATGCTGAGGGGGACGCGGGCAAACAGGTCGTATGTACATCCTGATCGTCGGTGGTGAAACAGTCGGCTACTACCTGGCCAGGGCCCTGTTGGGCAGTGGTCACGATGTGCTGATCATTGACAAGAACGTGCGGCGCTGCGAACGGATCAACGAGGAGCTGGGCAGCGTGGCCATGCCCGGCGACGGCTCGGAGGCGTGGGTTCTGAAGCAGGCCGGTGCCGCCAGGGCCGATGTCCTTATCGCCATCACCGGCAATGACGGGGACAACCTGGCGGTCTGTCAGCTTGCCAAGCAGCAGTTCGGCCTGGCCAAGACCATCGCCGTCATCAACGACCCCGAAAGCCAACACCTCTTTGGCCTGCTGGGGGTGGATGTGGCCGTGAGTAGCACCGACGTTATCCTCTCCCACATCGAGGAGGAGCTGCCCTCCCGGCCCCTGGTCCATCTCATGACCATCGAAGGGACCGAGCGGAAGGTGGTCAGTGTCACCATCCCCCCCGACGCTGGGGTGGTGGGCAAGCCCTTGGAAGAGCTCACCCTCCCTCCAGCTAGCTTTATCTCCGTGGTGATCAAGAAGGGGGAGCCCCACTTGGCGGATGGCGAGATTGCCCTAGAGGCCAACGATGAGGTGGTGGCCATTACCAGCTCGGAGGAGGAGGAGAGCCTCTGGGAGGTCCTCACCGGAACGGAGTGACCTCACGGTGAGCCCGAGAGATGGAGGAACGGTGGATGCGGTGAAACGGCTGGCCTATCTGGGCCCGGCGGGGACCTTCACCGAGCAGGCGGCCCGGAACTACGACCCTCAGGCCCGGCTGGTCCCCTTTTCCAGCATCCCCGGGGTGGCGGTGGCCGTGGGCTCCAACATGGCTGATGAAGGGGTTGTGCCCATTGAGAACAGCCTGGAGGGCTCGGTAACGGATACCCTGGACCTGTTGATCCGCGAGGCCCACCTCTTCATCCGCCACGAACTGGTGCTGCGTATCGAGCAGTGCCTCCTGGTGAAGCAGGGTACCGAGGCTACCCAGGTCCAGGTGATCTACTCTCACCCCCAGGCCCTCAGCCAGTGCCGTCAGTTTGTGGAGCGCTGCTTTCCCAAGGCCCAGGCGGTGGCGGCGCTGAGTACTGCCGCGGCGGTGGAGGATATGCTAAACGCCTCCACGCCTGCGGCGGCCATCGCACCCCAGCGGGCGGCGGAGATCTACGGCGCCGAGGTTCTGGCCGCCAGCATCCAGGACGTCCAGGACAACGTCACCCGCTTCATCGTCCTGGCCAGGGAGGACCACCTACCCACAGGAAAGGACAAGACCTCTCTCTGCTTCAGCTTCGCCGAGGACAAGCCAGGGCTGCTCTATTCCATTATGGGCGAGTTCGCCCAGCGGGACATTAACCTCGCCAAGGTGGAGTCCCGGCCCACCAAGCAGAGCCTGGGCCAGTATATCTTCCTCATCGACCTGGAGGGCCACCGGACGGATCCCCCGGTCCAGGAGGCGTTGGAGGGCCTGCGGCGGCAGGTCTCCATGCTGAAGGTCTTCGGCTCCTACCCCCGCGCTCCCCAGGTATAGCGACCTTCGTGTAGGCTCCTACCGTGTCCCTCGCCCGGTCACCAGTGGCTCACCCCTCGTAACCTGGTAGATGGTCACGCCGGGGTTGGTGTACACCCTGGTTAGCGTCCCCTCTTGTGCCATCTCATCGAACTTCGCCAGCCCTGCCGCCGGGTAATGCACCCGCTCCAGCTCGCCCACGTACATGTAGGCCACGTCGTACTCGCGGAGCAGCTCTAGGGCGCGGTGCCGGTCCGGAGTGGCGTAGAGCTCCCCTACCCTCTGGAACCGCTGGTTCACGGCGTAGCTGTAGGGGCCCCGCTGCTGCTCCTGGTGCCAGGGCCACCCCACCACCGTGGGCAGGCCAGTGTAGATGGAGATGCGTGCCCCCCAGCGATACTGGGGCCGGGCCGCCTCCAGCACCACCGGCGAGCCTGTCACGTTCTCCTGGAGCCAGCGGATGGCCTCGTAGTCCCACCGGAGGTTGAGGGGGTCCCGGGTATCGTAATCCTCGTAGACCGTGTCCTGCATGTAGGCTGTGCCGTCCAGCGTCAGGGGCAGGGGTGCGAAGCGGTCCTGGAGGCGCGAGCGGGTCCCCAGGCCGGTGTAGAGGAGGCTCCCCACCAGGAACAGGGCCAGGAGGCCCGCCCAGACCCCCTTGGCCAGCCGGGCGCGGTGGAACCGGAGGAGGCTGCTCCGGAACACCAAGTGCCATAGGGCGTAGGCCGAGGCCAGGCCGAAGAGGACCCACGCCTGGAGGTAGAGCTTGAACACCGTGTTCATTCGGTCAATGTCGTTCTGTACCCGCACAAGGTCCACCAGGATGCCGATGAAGAGAGCCGACCCCAGGAGCAACAGAGGGAAGAGGGCCCAGGGCGTCTCTTCCTGCCGGGCCCACAGCCTTCGCAGGGCTAGGAACACCGTCAGGCCCAGGAGCACCAGCAGCACCGCCAGGGTGTCGAAGCCGGTGGCCCCCAGGTAGACCAGCAGCCCTCCAGCGGCCAGCGCGGGGAGGACCACCAGGGTGGTCTTGACCCCCTGGAGCGTCACCTCGCCAGCCTCGCGGTAGCGCAGGCTGCGGAAGGCGGTGGCCCAGGTGGTGAGCTTGAGGGGGCGCCAGAGCTGGTGCAGCAGGAAGCTGACGCCCAGAAAGAGGAAGAGACCGTGAATGGCCAGGTACTGGTAGAAGGGGGTCTGCCACCGGGTCAGCTCCAGGCCGCTCTCGAAGGTCTGGTAGCGCAGGTGGAAGGGGAGGAGCCAGAGGAAGCTGAGTCCCACCACCGCTCCCGCGACCACCACGAAGGTAACGGCCCGTCGCTGGAGGCTCCCCGCCCGCAGGTAGTAGCCTATGGCGAGGGCCACCAGGGCGATGCCCAGATAGGTGGGGAAGTCCCAGGTGTTGATGGCTGCCAGGGAGCCCACGGCGAGAGCCAGGACGGGCACCAGCAGCAGGCCGGGCCACAGCGGGCCCCGCCGTATGGAGAGCAGCAGGCTCAGGGCCAGCCCCAGGGCCAGCAGGGTGAAGGGGATCACCAGCATGTGGGCGTGCAGGTCGGCGAAGAGGAAGGTGAAGAAGGGGAACTCGGTGATGCTGATCTGGGGTGGCATCATCCGGCTGCTGCGCCAGTAGTCGAAGGCGGGGAAGGTGCCGCCTTCCACCAGGGTGGTCCAGGCCCCCTGGACGAGCTGCACCAGGCCGTCCAGGTTGCTCAGCGCCACCACGAAGAGTGCCCCTGCACCCCCGGCCACCAGGGCGCTCCACGCCGGGGCTCTGGGTGCCCCGCTCTCTGCCTCTTCGCTCCCAGGCTGACTGGAGGCCTGGGAGCGGCTTTGCCGCGAGCCCTCGGCCAGGTTGTAGGCCAGGGAGAAGGCCCCCGCCGCCGTCAGGCCAAACACCAGGGGCACTGCCAGGTTGTAGGCTACCGCGGGCACGATGCCCGTGGCCTTGATAAGCGTGGCCACGATGAAGTGGCCAAAGTAGTAGTAGTTCATGGAGCCCCCGGCAAACCAGGGGTCGTAGGGGGGCATGGTGCTGGACTTGAGGATGGCGTTGAGGTAGGCGAAGTCCATGGGCTTCTCGCCACCCCGGAAGGGGTGCCACAGGTCGGGGTTAGCTGCCCGGATAAGGAGGAAAACGAGAAAGGCCACCAGGAACACCGCCTCCCCGGTGAGGAGCAGGCGCCAGCGCTGGCGCACGAAGGCGGCCATCTCCCGCCACCGGTAGGCCAACACCAGGGCCGAGAGGCCTCCCAGGAGCAGCAGGCCGGCCAGCACCGAGGCGCGAGAGAAGGTCATCCAGCCAAGGCTAGCCAGGAGCCAGGCGATGTAGCTGACCCCCAGGATGCCCAGTAGCTTGGACAGCAGGTAGCCTCGGTCGGGCAGGGGCCGGAAGAGGAGAAAGGCCAAGGGCAGTGCCGCCAGGGAGATGAGCTCCACCAGCAGCAGCCAGGCCAGCACGGGGACGCGGTTGGTCCAGCTTCTCGGACGGATGATCTCCGACCAGGTGCCGCCCTGCCGCTGGGCTGCCAGCTCCTCCGCCGAGAGCATCAGCCCCAGCGTCGGCTCCGGCGGCGTGCCCTGAAGGAGCCTGGCGGAGAGCGCCTCCTGGGAGAGCCGCCCGTTGTTCTTGAACAGCAGCACCAGGGGGTGGCCATAGTTGACGGCGTTCTCGTCGGCGTAGCCCAGGTTCAGCGTCAGGGGGGCGGACCTGAACCGCTCCAGGCCCTCCGGGGCGGGAAGCCCGGAGCGGGTGAAGGTGTCGTGGGCGAAGGCCACCCCCAGCAGCGAGGGGTAGGAGGTAAAGGCCCGTTCCAGCTCGTACCCCAGCTCACCGGTGAAGAGCTGCTGGTAGTACTGGGCGCTCCAGGGATAGCGCTGGGGCACCCGGGCGATGCTGCCGTAGGTGCGGTTGCTGTAGAAGTAGAGGTAGTCGCCCTGGGCAAGGTCGTCGGCAAGCTGCTGCATCTTGGCGGGGGAGTCGCCCTCGTACATGGGGAGCTGGCGCACGCGGTAGCCGCCCAGGTTGGGGAGCCCCTCGTCCCAGTGGTTGTCTCCAAGGATGGTGCTTCCCGGGGGCACGTTCTGCTGGATCCACTGGGAGGCCTGGGTAGCGGTGTGAGGTCGCGAGAATATCCCCACGAAGGCCAGGCCGTAGAAGGCGGTGGCGAAGACTACCAAGGCCGTCAGCCCCAGGGCAGCGCGGCGCCACGGCAGCGTCCTGGCCCGGTCCACCAGCCAGAGGAGCAGCCGGGCCCCGAAGAGGACCAGGACCGGAAGGATGGGAAAGCTGTAGCGCATGAACTTGACCTCGAAGAGGCCCACCGTCAGGAACAGCGGCAGCACCCAGGCCAGCAGCAGGAGCTCCCCCGGCTGCCGCCGCTTTATGGCCATGCCGAGGGCAAAGAGCAGGCCCCCCCAGGCGGCGATGCCCAGGGGAAGGCCTAGGCCCCACACGGCGCTGTTGCGGATCTCGTACCAGAAGGGGGTTGTCCCGATGTACTGGATGGTGTAGGGCATCTTGCCTGCCGTGCGGGCGATCTCCGTCTCCCACAGGTTGTTCGCGAGGAATGTGCCCCAGTCCAGGAAGATGTACGGTGAGGTGGCGAAGAGGACCAAGAGGCCCGTGCCTGCGGCAAGGGCGGCCCCTGCCAGCGTAGCCCTGGTGTGCTGGAGCGACGGCATGAGGGGCCCTCCCGGTTGCCGCCGCAGCAGTCGGAACAGATAGGCCAGCCCCGCCGCTACCACCAGGGGCAGCGCACTCTGCTTCACCGCGAAGGTCAGCCCGGTGA
>JBHIBI010000012.1:0-15936 GCA_046758985.1 Dehalococcoidia bacterium | reverse complement strand
CTCCAGGACCTGCACCGACTCTGCCAGCGACTCAGGTCCCCCCGTGGGCTTGCCCGCGCCTTCACCGCCCTGCTGACGCCGGAGGAGTTGGAGGCCCTGGTGGCCCGCATTGAGGGGGTGCTAGCCCACCCCGAATATCCACCCCTGGACCCCTACTTCAACATCCCCCGGCCCCCCTTTGAGACCGGGGGTTGAGAGAAGGAGTCTAAGCTGGGGTGCGCTGGGATATGGAGAGCCCAAAGCAAGGCTACCCCATGTCCTGCTCAGGGCTGAGTGATACGGTGCCAGGCGTTGAACCTTGTTGACACCCGTGAGACCCTGGCGTACAATGGGGCTACGCTGCCGAAGGTCTTGTCCTGAGCTTGTCGAAGGAGGACGAGGGTGATGTTGGAGATGACCATCGATAGCATCCGCGTCAGCTTGATGAACTACCAGCGGGTCGTCATCCTCAAGGAAAAAGAGAGTGAGCGGTATCTCCCTATCTGGATTGGACCCGCAGAGGCCGATGCTATCGCCGTCAAGCTCCAGGACATCGCGGTGCCCCGCCCCCTGACCCACGACCTCCTGGGCTCCCTCATCAACACCCTGGGCGCCTTCGTCACCTACATCGTGGTCTCCGACCTCCAGAACGACACCTTCTACGCCAAGATCATGCTACAGATGGACGGGAACTCCCTGGAGGTGGACTCCCGCCCCAGCGATGCCCTGGCCCTGGCAGTACGGGCCAAGGTACCCATCTATGCAGAGGAGAGCGTTCTGGAGAAGGCCGGCATCATGCTGGACAAGGAGACGGGGAAACCCGTGGTGAGTGAGGAGACACCCTCGGAGGGGAGTGAGAAGCCGGCCCATGTCCGGGAGGAGGAGTTGCGGCGCATGTCCGCCTTCAAAGACTTCATCGAGGAGCTGGACTTTGAAGGGCTGGATAAGCCGCCCAAGCAGTAATCTCCCTGCACCAGCCCCAGAGAACACCCCGGTCCTCTAAGAGGCCGGGGTTTCCCTTGCCCAGCGGGCGATGTCCTGAGGTCTTCGAGGGAGCCTCAGACGAACTCCTTGCCGAAGGGCTCATCGAAGGGCCGCCGTGAAGTTGACGCCCTTTGGTTTGTAGTGATAAAATTCACCAAGTTGCAGGGGGGGACGATGCCCTGGTGGGGTCTGGCCCTCCGGCTCATGGGCCTCGGCTGGTATATCGCCCTGGCGATCCTGGCGGGCACTCTGGGAGGTCTGTGGCTGGATGGGGTCCTGAATACGCGACCTTGGTTCACCCTGTTGGGCGTTCTGGTGGGAAGTGTTGTGGCCTTCTATGGCGTCTACCGGATGGTGGTCCCCCTGCTGGGTCAGCAAAGGCCTGGAGACGAGGAGAGTAACGGAGGAGAGAAGAAGGGATAGTGCCCACGACTACCGCCACACGAAGGCTGCTCCTCCTGGGGGCCCTGGCCCTGGTGGCCCTGCTGCTGGCTGGTGTGGTCACCGGTGCCGTGGGGGCCGCCTTTTTCGGCGATGAGGCCGAGGGCCTTATCCCCCAGCCCGCCGTCCACCTCCCTCCCCAGCCCATTTACCCTCTGGAGGCGCGCGAGCACTTCCTGAAGTTTGAAGAGGGGCACGAGAAGACCCCCTTCGAGCCCTTCCAGTTCTTCATCAGCAACACCCTCCTTTCCGCTTGGATCACCAGCCTGCTGCTCCTGCTACTCTTCGGCCTGGCAAGCCGGCGGGCCCACCTGGTACCTCGGGGCCTCCAGAACCTCCTCGAGATGGTGGTGGAGGCCCTGCTGAACTTCGTGGAGGGGGTCATCGGCAGGGAGTGGGGCCGGAGAGTCTTCCCTGTCATCGCTACCATCTTCCTCTTCGTGGCCTTCAACGCCTGGATCGGGCTTCTGCCTATCTATCCCTCCCTAGGCTTTATTGAGGAGGGGCGCATAGCCATCCACCTGCTGCGACCCGCGGGCACCGACCTGAACCTGCCCCTGGCCCTGGCCCTCATCTCCTTTGTCTTTGTGGAGTCCATGGGCATCCGGGCACTGGGGGTGCACTACCTGGGCAAGTTCATCCGCCTGGGGAGCCTGAGGCAGGGCCTGGGGGCGCTGGTACGGGGGCGGCTGACGGACGCCTTCCAGGGCCTCCTGGACTTCTTTTTCGTGGGGCCCCTGGAGCTGTTCAGCGAGCTGGTGCGTATCATCAGCTTCACCTTCAGGCTGTTCGGCAACATGACCGCGGGCGAGATCCTGGTCCTGGTCTCAGCCTTCCTGGTCTCCTTTATCGCTACCATCGGCGTGTATGCCCTGGAGATCCTGGTAGGCTTTGTCCAGGCCCTCATCTTCGCCGGCCTCACCCTGGTCTTCGTCACTGTAGCCATAACTCCCCACGAGAGGGAGGAGCACTGACCTGGCCGGTCGGTATAATACCAGTGGGGTGAAAGGAGAGAAAGGATGGAATTTGTCTTGCTGGCGCTCATAGTGGTAACCATTGGCCTGGCAGCGGCAGCGTTGGGGGGCGTGTTTGCTATCTACGCCTCCCGCCAGGAATAGAGGCAAGCCGCGGGGCACAAGACCACACCGAAGGAGGAGACGAGTATGGCTTCCCTTCTCTTGCAGGCCATAGAGCCTGAGGCCCTGAAGAATCTGGCGGTAGGCCTGGCCATCGGCCTGGGCCTCATCGGGCCAGGCATTGGCATCGGCATTCTGGGTGCCTCGGCCATGAGCGCTATTGGCCGCAATCCCGAGGCTCGGGGCGCTATCCTGACGAACATGATCCTGGCCATCGCCTTCGCCGAGGCGCTGGGCATCTACGCACTCATCGTGGCCATCCTGTTGATCTTCGTGGCCTAGCGCCGCAGAGAGCGAGAGGGAGAGGGTTGCTGTGGAACAGCTAGGGTTTCACATTCCCACCCTGGTGGTCTACATCGTCAACTTCGTCATCCTGTTGGGCCTGCTGTACCTCTTCGGCTACAAGCCGCTGCTGCGTATCATGGACCAGCGGGCCCAGCGCATCCGCGAGGGGCTGGAGGCAGCGGAGCGTGCTCGGGAAGAGGCGGCTCAGGCCCGGCAGGAGATGGAACACCAGATGAGGGCCGCCCATCAGGAGGGCCAAGCCCTCATGGAGCAGGCCCGCCAGATGGCGGAGCGGTACCGGGAGGAGGAGCGAGCCAAGGCCCAGCAGGAGGTGGAGGCCTTCCTGGCCAAGGCCCGCGAGAGCATTCAGCGGGAGCGGGACGCTGCCATCGAGGAGGTACAGCGCCACTTTGCCGAGCTGGCTATCCTGGCCGCCGAACGGGTGGTGGAGCGCTCCCTGGATCGGGCCGCCCACCGGCACCTCATTGACAAGGTCCTGGAGGAGGCCCAGGGTCTGGGGAAAGGGTAGAAGAGCGGATGCCCGCGCGAAAGCCTTCGCCCAAACGCTATGCCCGGGCCATCTTTGAGCTGGCCATCCAGCGGGGGGAGCTGGACCAGTGGACCACGGACCTGGAGAGCCTCCAGGCGGTGGTGGCCGACCGGGAGTTCAAGGCCTTTCTGGAGCACCCCAAGGTGTCTCTGACGAAGAAGCTGGAGGCCCTAGAGAGGGTGCTGGGCTCCCTGGGTCCGCTGCCCCGGAACCTGCTGGCGCTACTCACCGCCAGGGGCCTGCTGGAGCTGTTGCCCCGCATCCAGGAGGAGTACCTGCGGCTGCTGGACGCCCACTATGGCCGGGAGCGTGCCCGAGTGGTCACCGCTGTGCCGCTGGAGGACGCCGAAAAGGAGCGCATCGTCCGGTTCCTCTCCTACATCGCCGGGAAAACGGTGCTCCTGAACACCGAGCTGGAGCCCACCATCCTGGGCGGTATGGTGGTGCGCCTGGGCGATAGGCTGCTGGACGGCAGCACCCGCACCAAGTTGCACCAGATGAAGCGGGACCTCAGCGGAGGTGATGGGGTCAGGGCTGCGGCGGGGAGATGAACCCTAAGCATGGAGTGGAAGCCCTGGGGCTTTGGCCTGCCTGAGAGGAGACACTATGGCGGTTCGAGGCGAGGACATCGTATCCCTCATTAAACGGCAGATCGAGGAGTTTGGCACCCAGATCAGCCTGGTAGACGTGGGCGCTGTGGTAGAGGTAGGCGACGGCATCGCTCGCATCCAGGGACTCAGCAGCGCCCGCTCCAATGAGCTTCTGGAGTTCCCTGGGAGTATCTACGGCCTCGCCCTGAACCTGGATGAGGACACCGTCGGTGCGGCCATCCTGGGCGACGCCCTGGCTATCAAGGAGGGTGACGAGGTCCGCACCACAGGACGCATTATCCAGGTGCCCGTAGGTGAAGAGCTCATCGGCCGGGTGGTGGACTCCCTGGGCCGTCCCCTGGACGGGAAGGGCCCCATCCGGGCCAAGAAGACCGCCCCGGTGGAGCGGGTGGCCCCCAACGTTACCAAGCGGCAGTCGGTGGACACCCCCGTGCAGACGGGGATCATCGCCATCGACAGCATGATCCCCATCGGCCGTGGGCAGCGGGAGCTGATCATCGGGGACCGCTCCACGGGCAAGACGGCCATCGTTTTGGATACCATCCTCAACCAGAAGGGCCAGGACCTCATCTGCATCTACGTAGCCATCGGACAGAAGGTGGGGAAGGTGGCCCAGACCGTGGCCACCCTGGAGCAGTACGGGGCCATGGAGCACACCATCGTGGTGGCGGCCAACGCCTCGGATCCCGCACCTCTCCAGTACCTAGCCCCCTACGCCGGCTGTGCCA
The DNA here is from genome assembly GCA_046758985.1 of Dehalococcoidia bacterium. Lineage (GTDB taxonomy): Bacteria > Chloroflexota > Dehalococcoidia > Lucifugimonadales > JBHIBI01 > JBHIBI01. Next base: position 11,222 of record JBHIBI010000012.1, on the reverse strand, counting down.
TGGGGGAGGAGTTCATGGCCCAGGGCAGGGAAGCTCTCATCGTCTACGACGACCTCTCCAAGCACGCCTGGGCCTACCGCCAGCTCTCCCTGCTGCTGCGCCGCCCGGCGGGCCGGGAGGCCTACCCCGGCGACGTCTTCTACCTGCACAGCCGCCTGCTGGAGCGGGCCGCCAAGATGAGCCAGGAGGAGGGTAGCGGCTCCCTCACCGCCCTACCCATCATCGAGACCCAGGCGGGGGATGTCTCGGGCTACATCCCCACCAACGTCATCTCCATCACCGACGGCCAAATCTACCTGGAGTCGGACCTGTTTAACGCCGGTATCCGCCCCGCCATCAACGTGGGCCTCTCGGTCTCCCGGGTGGGTGGTGCCGCCCAGACCCGGGCCATGAAGCAGGTGGCGGGCCGGCTGCGCCTGGACCTGGCCCAGTACTACGAGCTGGCTACCTTCGCCCAGTTTGGGACAGCGGACCTGGACCGGGCCACCCGCCAGCAACTGGAGCGGGGCCAGCGCATCATCGAGGTGCTGAAGCAGGTCCAGTACCAGCCCGTGGCCCTGGACAAGCAGGTGCTGATCCTCTACGCCGTCATCAACGGCTACATTGACCAGGTGCCCCTGGGGCAGACCAAGCGCTGGCAGAGCGAGTTCCTCCAGTTCATGGACACCATGCACCCCCAGGCGGGCAAGGCGGTCATGGAGACGCGGGACCTGACTCCGGAGAACGAGGAGGCCCTGAAGCAGGCCATCGAGGCCTTTCAGCAGACCTTCCGGGTGGAGGACTGAGGTAAACACGGTGTCAGATAACAACCTTGTGTATGAAACTCATCACATCGAGAAAATGCCTGACCAGCGGTGTCCAATTGGGGGTGCAGGGCCGACACATCGGCCCTGCCGGGGTCTGGGCGATGCCCTGAGTGTCACCCTGAGCTTGCCGAAGGGTCTATCGAAGGGGGTGTCCCCAGAGTTTATTCTTCCCCCTCTCCCTTGAGGGAGAGGGGGCCAGGGGGTGAGGGTGTAAAATGCCCAGCCTGAGGCAAATACGGCGGCGCACCCGGAGTATTCAGAACACCGCCAAGATCACCCGGGCTATGGAGATGATCGCTGCCTCCAAGATGCGTCGCGCCCAGGCTCGGGTGCTAGCGGGCCGTCCCTACGCCGAGAAGATGCAGGAGGTACTGGCCCACCTGGCAGCCCAGCCTCGCCCAGGAGAGGAGGAGGTCCATCCCCTGCTCCAGGTCCGGGAGGTCAAGCGTATCGAGGTGCTGCACATCACCCCCGACCGGGGGCTCTGCGGTGGCCTCCCCAGCTCCCTGAACCGCCGCAGCAGCCAGTTCATCCTGGAGCGCCAGGATGGCGTCACCGCTAGTGTCGTCTGTGTGGGCCGGAAGGGCCGCGATTTCATGGTGCGCTACCAGCAGGACGTGCGGGCCATCTTTCTGAACCTCAGCGACCGGCCCACCGTGGCCGACATCCTGTCCATCGCCCACCTGGTGATGGAGGACTACACCACAGGCTTCGCCGACCAGGTGTACCTCACCTACGCCCAGTTTGTCTCCACCATGGTGCAGCGGCCCGTGACCGTCCGGCTGCTGCCCATCGAGCCAGCGCCCCTCACCACCGAGTTACAGGTGGGCTACATCTACGAGCCCCAGAGCTTCACGGTGATGGCAGCCCTGCTACCCCGGTTCGTGGAGATGCAGATCTACCACGTCCTGCTGGAGGCCATCGCCAGCGAGCAATCGGCGCGGATGGTGGCCATGCGCAACGCCACGGACAATGCCAAGGATATGGTTGATCAGCTTACCCTGCTCATGAACAAGGTGCGGCAGGACACCATCACCAAGGAGCTGCTGGACATCGTGGGTGGGGTAGCTGCCCTGGAAAGATAAGGAGGTCCACGGTATGGCTGAGGGAACCAAGGGGAAGGTGGTCCAGGTCATCGGGACCGTGGTGGATGTGGAGTTCCCCTCTGAGGAGCTTCCTGCCATCTACAATGCCCTGGAGGTTCAGGAGGATGAACAGGAGAAGCTGGTCCTGGAGGTGCAGCAACACATCGGCAACAACTGGACGCGCTGCCTGGCCCTGGCTCCCACCGATGGCCTGGCCCGAGGGACAGAGGTGGCGGATACGGGCCGCCCGGTGGCGGTGCCCGTGGGCCCCGGGACCCTGGGGCGGTTGTTCAACGTCCTGGGGGAGCCCCTGGATGAGCTGGGGGAAGTGCCCCACGAGGAGCGCTGGCCCATCCACCGCCCTCCTCCCCCCTTCGAGGAGCAGCAGACCCAGACCGAGCTGTTGGAAACGGGCATCAAGGTCTTCGACCTGATCACCCCCTTTACCAAGGGCGGCAAGGTGGGGGCCTACGGCGGCGCTGGCGTGGGCAAGACCGTCATCATCATGGAGCTCATCCGGAACATCGCCACCGTGCACCAGGGAGTCTCGGTCTTCGCCGGCGTGGGGGAGCGCTCCCGGGAGGGGAACGACCTGTGGCACGAGATGACGGCCTCAGGGGTCATCAAGAACACCGTCCTGGTCTTCGGCCAGATGAACGAGCCTCCCGGCGTGCGTGCCAGAGTGGGCCTCACCGGGCTCACCATGGCAGAGTACTTTCGCGACGAACAGAGCCAGGACGTGCTTATCTTCATCGACAACATCTACCGCTACATTCTGGCGGGCATGGAGGTCTCCGCCCTGCTGGGCCGGATGCCCTCGGCGGTGGGCTATCAGCCCACCCTGGGCACCGAGATGGGCGCTCTGGAGGAGCGCATCACCTCTACCACCAAGGGCTCTATCACCTCCTTCCAGGCCATCTACGTCCCCGCCGACGACTATACCGACCCCGGGATCGTCACCACCTTCGCTCACCTGGATGCCGTGGTGGCCTTGGAGCGGGCCCTGTCGGCCCAGGGCCTGTACCCCGCCGTGGACCCCCTGGCCTCCTTCTCCCGCATCCTGGACCCCACAGTGGTGGGAGAGGAGCACTACCAGACGGCCCGGGGCGTGCAGCAGGTCCTCCAGCGATACCGCGATCTCCAGGACATCATCGCCATCCTGGGCATCGAGGAGCTCTCGGAGGAGGACAAGCTCACCGTGGCCCGGGCGCGCAAGCTTCAGCGCTTCCTCACCCAGCCCTTCTATGTAGCTGAAGCCTTCACTGGTATGGAGGGTAAATACGTCTCTCTAAAGGACACGGTGCGGGGCTTCAAGGAGATCCTGGAGGGCAAGTGGGACCACCTGCTGGAGCAGGCCTTTTACATGGTGGGCACCATCGAGGAGGCTGAGGAGAGGGCCAAGAAGATGGAGGCGGGATAACGGTGGCAACCATGAAGCTGGAGATCATCACCGCGGAGCAGGTGGTGTACTCCGACGAGGTGGAGGTAGTGGTGGCCCCCGGCATCGAGGGCGAGCTGGGGATCCTGCCCCATCATGCGCCGCTGATGACCCTGCTCCAGCCCGGTGAGCTGTTGATTCGCAAGGGCAGGGAAGAGACCTACCTGGCCGTTACCGGGGGCTTCCTGGAGGTGCTCGCCAACAAGGTCACCATCCTGGCCGACGCCTGTGAGCGCTCCGAGGAGATCGACGCAGCCCGTGCCCAGGAGGCCCTGCAACGGGCTCGCGAGCGGCTGCAAATGCGGACAGCCGATATGGACCTGCAACGGGCCCTGGCAGCCTTGAGACGGGCGGAGACCCGCCTCAGGGTGACCCAGCATCGCCGCCGGGCCCGGCCCCCCTCCGGCCAGGGTGGGTAGCCCTTGTAGCGGTGTGGGGTTACGTGCTCTCCCGGGAGGCAGCCCTGAGGTGGTAGGTCATGGACTGGAGGGAGAGCACTGGGTCGATGCTCCGCACTTTCACATCAGGGCTGTGCTGCGGTGCTATAGCGGCGTAGTTCAGGATGGCCTTGATACCGCATTCGGCTAGTTGCTCGATGACCTCCTGGGCGCGCTCGGCGGGCACGGCCACGATGGCGATCTTGATGTCCAGCGCATGGGTCATAGGGCAAAGCCTCTCCATAGGCTGTACCGTGAACGCCCCGTAGACCTGGCCCACGACGCGAGGGTCTCGGTCAAAGGCGGCGACGATCTTGAAGCCCTCGGGGGCGAAACCGGGGTAGCCCAGAATGGCCCGCCCCAGCCGTCCCACTCCCACCAGCCCCACGTTCCATTCCCTGTCCAGCCCCAGGATCTGTTTCAGCTCCAGCAGCAGGTGCCTCACGCTGTAGCCCCGGCCCTGCTTGCCAAAGCGGCCAAAATAGCTCAAATCCTTCCGTATTTGCGCCGGAGTTACCTGGAGTCGCTGCCCCAACTGCTGCGAGCTCACCACCTCCATGCCTTCCCGGAGGAGTTGGGCGAGGACTCGGCTATAGAGGGGGAGTCGCAGGATAACCACCTCGGGGACCTCCCCGGGGCTGGCCCTCTTGAGCACTGCTGAGTCATGCATAGGGCTGGTCTCCACCAAACAACCGTATACCTGCTCGACACCCTCAGGAAGACTGCCGTCAGCCCTGGCTCCACCATCCTATCGAGTCGGGCTCGGGCTGCGTCTGTTACTCATTTCACGAACGCGGCCCCATTGTAATCATCTAGCTTGGTTTCGTCAACCTTGGGGGACCGGTTATCCCGCGCCGGTGCCGTATCCAAACCCTCCGCCCCTGGCGTAGAGCATCGAGGGGAACCGCCGGGGCCAAGCCCTTGCACTGGAGACTTTCGTGGGGTATACTAGCCGAGGCGCTTGATAGGCTTCGTGCAGGTTGCTCAGTGGGCCTGACTCCCGGTACGAGCTCAGGGGATGTTCTACCACACGGCAACGGAGGCCACAGCGACTACGAGTGTCAAGGAGGGTCACCGTGGCCTTCCAGGACAAGACCCTGGTGTGCAGGGAGTGCAGCTCCACCTTCACCTTCACCGCTGGTGAGCAGGAATTCTACCAGAGTCACGGATTGCTCCACGAGCCCGCCCGCTGTCCTACCTGCCGCGCGGAACGGCGGAGAGCTGGCTCTGGCCTGGGGCGACCCAGGGTCATGTACCAGGTAGAGTGCGCTGACTGCGGTACGACCACGGAGGTGCCCTTCGAACCCAGATTAGGGCGTCCTGTGTACTGCCGCGACTGCTTTGAGACCCATAAGCAGTCCGCCCAATACTAAGGCCTTTCTGCACCCGTGGTGGGGGAAGCGAGGCCCTAGCCTCGCGTCTCCCCAATCGCCCTCGCCCTTGCCTCTCAAGGCCGCTTCGTTTACCATGAGAGTCCAACCCCGCCTGGGAGGTTGAGATGGTGGTCGGGGTCTGCCGCCTGCTACTGCTGCTGCCTGAGAATGGCGACCTCAAGGGAAAGCGCCGCCTCGCCCAGTCCATCACCAGCCGGGTGCGCAACCGGTTCCCCGTGGCCATTGCCGAGGTGGAGGACAACGACCTGTGGCAGCGCCTCACCCTGGGCGTGAGCTGCGTCGGCAACAATGCCCGCCACGTCAACGCGGTGCTGAGCCGGGTGGTGAGTTTCGTCCAGCAGATGAAGGGCGACGCCGAATTCCTGGACTACGAGCTGGAAATCATCCCCGCCCTGTAACGGCCATGAACGTCTCCGCGTTCCTGGAGCACCTGCGTTGTCTCCCCACCTACCAAGAGCAGATCGTCTTCACCCATCAGGTGCCACCCAGGCCTTCGTGTCCCGGCGAACTGGACAGGCCCCTGCACCCCTCTCTCCAGGGCACCCTTCAGCAGGGGGGCCTGTGGCCCCTGTACCGTCACCAAGCCCAGGCGGTCAACGCCATGAACGGCGGGGCCCACGTCATGGTCGCCACCCCCGCCGCCAGCGGCAAGAGCCTTTGCTACCACCTGCCGGTGCTGGAGGCCTTGCTCCATGACCCCAGGACCCGGGCTCTGTACCTCTACCCTGCCAAGGCCCTGGCCCAGGACCAGCTCCGCAACCTCCAGCAGCTTGTGCCCCCGGAGGCCTCCGCCCGCGCGGAGGTCTTCGATGGCGACACCCCTCCCAGGGAGCGGGCGGCCATCAAACGGGGTGCCCGTATCCTCCTGACCAACCCCGACATGCTGCACCTGGGGATCCTCCCCAACCACCGGAGTTGGGCCCGGTTCTTCCAGGGCCTCCGCTTTGTGGTCCTGGACGAGGCCCACACCTACCGGGGGGTCTTTGGCTCCCACGTGGCCAACGTGCTGCGCCGGCTGCGGCGCCTCTGCCAGCGCTACGGCAGTGCCCCCCAGTTCATCCTCTGCTCCGCCACCATCGCCAACCCGGGCGAGCTGGCGGAGCGGCTCACTGGCCTGCCCTTTCAGGTGGTGGATGAGGATGGCTCGCCCAGTGGAGGCAAGCGGTTCCTCTTCTGGAACCCCCCCTTCACCGATGAGACCCACTCGGCCCGCCGCAGCGCCAGCACCGAGGCGGCCTGCCTCCTCACAGAGCTGGCACAGCAGCGCATTCGCACCCTCACCTTTGTCCGCACCCGGCGCCTCGCCGAGCTGGTCTCCCTCTACACCCGGGAGCAACTGGCCCAGCGCGAGAGCTCCCTGGCCTCACGCATCAGCCCCTACCGGGCTGGCTACCTGTCCCAGGACCGCCGCCGCATTGAGCAGGCCCTCTTCCAAGGGGAACTCTTAGGCGTGGTGGCCACCAACGCCCTGGAGCTAGGCATCGACATCGGTGACCTGGACGCCACCGTCCTCACCGGCTACCCGGGCAGCATCGCCAGCACCTGGCAGCAGGCAGGCCGTAGTGGACGCCGTGGGGAGGAGTCCCTTTCTATCCTGGTGGGCCAGGACAACCCCCTGGACCAGTACCTCATGCGCCACCCCCAGACCTTCTTCGGCAAGCCCACGGAGCATGCCCTCATCTCCCCGGAGAACCCCTACATCCTGGCACCTCACCTTCTCTGTGCCGCCTACGAGACCCCGCTAGAGGCTGCCGACACCGCCCTCTTTGGAGAGAGCCTGGAGCAGCGGGCCGCGGAGCTGGTGGGGATGGGGCTGCTGCGTTCCGACGGAGGCCGGTGGTACCTGGACCCCTCCATCACCTACCCCGCCGAGGAGGTGAACATCCGCTCCACCTCCCGGGAGCAGTACCTGCTACTGGAGGAGGAGACCGGGCGGGTCCTGGAGACCCTGGAGCAGGCCGCCGCCTTCCTGCAGGCCCACCCCGGCGCCATCTACCTGCACCAGGGCGAGCCCTACCGGGTGGAGAGGCTGGACCTCACGGCTAAGATAGCCTCCGTGGTCCGGGCCGATGGCTCCTACTACACCCAGGCCAGCGACATCACCGACATCCGCATCCGGCGGCTCCTCCAGCACAAGCTGGCCGGAGGCGTCGGGGTGTACCTGGGGGAGGTGGAGGTCTCCAACCTGGTGGTGGGCTACAAGAAGAGGGCCCCCCTCACTGAGGAGGTACTGGACGAGGAGCCCCTGGACCTGCCGCCCACGCGCTTCCCTACGGTGGCCCTGTGGTTCGACATTCCCCAGGAGCTGATGAGCCGGGCGCTGGCGGAGCGCTGGGACCTGGCGGGTGGGCTCCACGCTGCCGAGCACGCCGCCATCGGCGTGCTCCCCCTCTTCACCCTCTGCGACCGCAACGACATCGGCGGGGTCTCCACACCCCTCCACCCTGACACGGGCAGGCCCCAGGTCTTCATCTACGACGGCCATCCCGGGGGCATCGGCATCACCGAGCGGGGCTACCAGCTCATCGAGGAGCTCTGGGCAGCCACCGGGAGGGTGGTTCGGGAGTGCCCCTGCACCGACGGCTGCCCCAGTTGTATTCAATCCCCCAAGTGCGGCAACAACAACCAGCCCCTGGACAAGCGCGTCTGCCTTACCCTGCTGGAAACCCTCCTGGCTGGCGTCCCACAGGAAGGAGTGCTCTAGCATCGTCACCCGTCTCCTCTCCCGACGGATGCTCTTAGTGGCCGGTGCCATTGGGGTGGGCATCGTTGGCGACTCCATGCTCTACGCCGTCCTGCCGGCCCGCTTCGAGTCCTTCGGCATCCAGCTAGGCATGGTGGGGGTCATCCTCAGCGCCAACCGCTTCATTCGCCTGGTCACCAATACCCTGGCTGCCAGGGTGTACGCCCGCTTTGGGCTATATTGGCCTTTCAGCCTGGCCATGCTCGGTGCGGTTGTTCCCACCGCCAGCTATGCCTTGGTGTACGGCTTCTGGCCACTCTTAGCCGCCCGAGTGCTCTGGGGCCTCTCCTTCTCCTTTCTGCGTCTTGGGGGCTACCTCACGGTCCTGGAGGAGGGGAGCCCGGAGGTCCGGGGCCGACTCATGGGGTTGCTCAACAGTGGTATGCGCGGCGGTAGCCTGGTAGGGGTCTTCATTGGGGGACTGCTCGCCGACGTGCTGGGCCACCCTATGACCTTTACCCTCTTCGCTATCGCCGTGGGACTGGCCGCCGTGACCATGCTGGTGGAAGGGTACGGCCATCGCCGCCAGGTCCTCCCCGTTCCATTGTTCAGCCTTCCAGAGGTGGTCCGCACCGGCGCTCCTCAGCCCACCGTGAAGACCTTCCTGTGGGAGCTGCTCATCTCCCGCATTCCCGAGTTCAGCCGCGCTCTACGCTACCGCCTCCTCTCAGTAAACGTGCTCCGCTTCGGCATCGCCTTCTCCATCGATGGCCTAGTCCTCTCAACCCTGGCCTATCTCCTGGGCCAGCTCTTCGGCGAGGGGCCCCAACTGGGGGGCGTGGTACTGGGGGTGGTCACCGTGACGGGCTCTCTCCTGGCCATCCGCTATACCAGCGATCTGCTTCTGGGACCCTGGTTCGGCCACCTCTCCGACCGGGTGGGGAGGTGGTGGGTAGTGTTCAGTGCACTGCCCCTGGTGGCCGCCGCGCTGCTGGTGGTGGGCTTCGCTCAGCAGCCCCTCCAGCTTCTGCTGGCCCTCCCGGTGCTGTTCGTGGCCTCCACCGCCATGTCCGTTACCCTAGACGCCTTTGCCGGCGACCTGGCCCCGCCGGAGCGCCGTGCCCAGGTCATGGGGCGGTACGCCACCTGGCTGGACCTGGGCAGTGCCACCGGCCCCCTGCTGGGATACGGGGTCGGCATCCTCATCGGGTTCTCCTGGATGTACCTGGCCTCGGCCCTCCTCCTCCTGCTGGCGGCAGGCCTGTACCTCTTCTCCCTGCTGCGGCAGTGGCTCTCCCCTGGCACCATGGCTTGACCTCGGTCTCCCCGTTGCCTACACTGCTGGAAGAGGGGGCGAGAGCTGTTCATTGAGTGCGAGCTGGTGATGTGATGGAGGGAGGGCCCCGTTTCATCGTTGACCTGAACGTGGGTAGGCTGGCCAAGTGGCTTCGGGCCATGGGCTACGACACCCTCTTCCTGCCCGGCATCGAGGACGGGGAGCTGATCCGCCTCGCCCTGCGGGATGGCCGCATCATCCTCACCCGGGATAGCCTGCTGCTGCAACGGCGGGTCATCACATCGGGGATGCTGCGGGCCCTGCTCATCCGGGACGACGCCCTCATGGACCAGTTGCGGCAGGTGGTCCGCGAGCTGGGCCTGGACCGCAGCCGGGACTTCTCTCGCTGCCTCCGCTGCAACGAACTCCTGGTGTCGGCCCAGCGGGAGGCGGTGCAGGACCGGGTGCCGCCCTACGTGTTCCAGACGCAGCGGGAGTTCATGGTCTGCCCCGCCTGCCAGCGTATCTACTGGCGGGGAACTCACTGGGCCAACATGTGCACGGAGCTGGCCCAGGTGCGAGGTGGTGCCCATGGCTCTTAGGGCCGCCTTTGTGTACGAGGACGCCCTGACCCGCGTCGACCTGCGCGACGACCACCCCCTGGTCCCTAGCCGCCTGCGCTATACCTACGAACTTCTGGAGGCCTACCAGGCCTTCGACGGCGACCGGTCAGCCGTGATGCCACCCCGTCAGGCCACTGAGGAGGAGGTGCTAGGCTTCCACCAGCGCGACTATGTGGAGGCGGTCAAGAGTCTTAGCCACGGGGAACGGAAGTATAACCCCAGCCGGTTTAACCTGAGTGCGGGGAGAGGGGATACGCCCGTTTTCCCCGGTATGTACGAGGCCTCCCTCTGGTCTACGGGGGCCTCGCTGACAGCGGCGGCCCTGGTGGCCGATGGTGAGGCTAGTGTAGCCTCCAACTTCGCCGGGGGGCTCCACCATGCCATGCCCGACCACGCCTCGGGCTTCTGCGTGTTCAATGACCCCGTCATCGCCATCCAACACCTGCGCAACTGGGGCCTGCGGGTGGCCTACGTGGACATCGATGCCCACCACGGGGACGGGGTGCAGCACGCCTTCTTTGATACTAGCCAGGTCCTCACTATCTCCCTCCACGAGTCGGGCAGCTATCTCTTTCCCGGCACCGGCTTCGTGGAGGAGATGGGCACCGGTGAGGGCCGGGGCTACGCCGTCAACGTGCCCCTCCTCCCCTATACCGGGGACGAGGCCTACCTCTGGGCCTTCCGCCAGGTGGTGCCGTCCCTGGTCCGGGCCTTCAAGCCCGACGTTCTCGTCACCCAGCTAGGCATTGATACCCATTACCTGGACCCCTTGACCCACCTCTGCCTCACGTCCGCTGGCTATACCGAGGCGGTCAAGGAGTTGGCCGCCCTGGGACTGCCCTGGGTAGCCCTTGGCGGCGGGGGCTACGATGTCAGCGCCGTGATCCGTTGCTGGAGCCTGGCCTACGGGGTGATGTCCGGCCGGGACTGGCCCGACGAGATCCCCGCAGCCTACCAGGAGCGGTACGGTCTTCAGCGGCTCCGGGACGCCGACGGCCCTAGGGTGGAGGAGAGTGTCTGCCGGGAGGCCCAGCACTTCGCCCAGCAGAGTGTCTCCCAGGTGCAACGGCTCATCTTCCCCATCCACGGTCTTTAAAAGCTATTGCAAAAGTCATGAGTCCGTTTCCCTCGGGGGTACAGGACCGGCACATCGGCCCCGCCGGGGGTTCCAGGGGTTTGCCCTGAGTCCCACCAGTCCCGCCCCGGCGGGACCAGCGGGAAAGGGCTTGTCGAAGGGGTGTCCCCCTGGATGAAATACCCTCGAGGGTGGGAGGGTGGGAAAGACTTGGTTTGCCTTTTGGCGCTGAAAGGGTGGCACCCCAAGCTGACCTTTGCAACGGTTTCTAGGGGAGCCGTGGCGGAGAAGCATGGCTGCTCCATCACCGGTGACCGCACGAGGTTGGCCACATGAGCAGGAAAGGACCTCGTTCCAGAGGTCAAGACAGGGGGCCCGAGGGTCAGGGGACCTCGCAGCCTCCGG
>JBHIBI010000011.1:0-16041 GCA_046758985.1 Dehalococcoidia bacterium | reverse complement strand
GTGGAACATTTGTGTTGGGAGCCAAGATGAGCACGGAGCGGGAAAAGGCCCTGGAGGTGGCCCTCAGCCAGATCGAGCGCAACGTGGGCAAGGGAGCGGTGATGCGCCTGGGGGAGCCCTCCCAGATACCGGCCATGGAGGTGGTCCCCACAGGCTCCCTGGGGCTGGACACCGCCCTGGGGGTTGGCGGCATCCCCCGGGGGAGGGTGACCGAGATCTTCGGTGCCGAAGCCGCAGGGAAGTCCACCCTGGCCCTCCACATCATCGCCGAGGCCCAGAAGGCCGGCGGGGTGGCGGCCTACATCGACACGGAAAACGCCCTGGACCCCCACTATGCCGCCAACCTGGGGGTCCCAATAGAGGACCTGCTGATCTCCCAGCCCGATAGCGCCGAGCAGGCCCTGGAGATCACCGACTACCTGGTGCGCAGCGGTGCCGTGGACGTGGTGGTCATCGACAGCGTGGCCGCCCTGGTGCCCCGGGCCGAGCTGGAGGGGGAGATGGGCGATGCCCACGTGGGGCTCCAGGCCCGCCTCATGTCCCAGGCGCTGCGGAAGCTGACGGCCAACATCCAGCGCTCCCGCACTGCGGTCATCTTCGTCAACCAGTTGCGGGAGAAGGTGGGCGTGATCTACGGCAACCCTGAGGTGACCCCTGGCGGCCGCGCCCTGAAGTTCTACAGCTCCGTCCGCATTGACCTGCGCCGCGTGGAGAGCATCAAGCAGGGCTCCGAGGTCATCGGCACCCGGGTGCGGGCCAGGGTAGTGAAGAACAAGGTGGCCCCACCCTTCCGCACCGCCGAGTTCGACATCATGTTCAACCACGGCATCAGCCGGGAGGGAGACCTACTGGACCTGGGTGTCACCACGGGGGTGCTCAAGAAGAGCGGCGCCTTCTATTCCTTTGGGGAGACCCGCCTGGGCCAGGGCCGGGAGCAGGCCAAGGAGTTCCTCCGGCGGCATCAAGAGATCGCCGCCGAGCTCGAGCGCCAGATCCGGGCCCTGGGCACGGGAGTCCCGCCAGTGCTCTCCACCCCGGGGAACACTGCCCCAGCGGAGGAGCCCGAGGAGGTCTAGTCCTTCGCCGTGGCCGACTCCGATCTCGTCCTCAACGCCGCCCTGCGCCTGCTGTCATACCGTCCCCGAGGTCAGGAGGAGCTGCGGCGGCGCCTCTTGCGTCGGTTTCCCCAAGAGGCCGTGGAGCCGGTGCTGGCCCAGTTGCAGCAACAGGGGCTCCTGGACGACGCCGCCTTCGCCCGCTTCTGGCAGGAGAGCCGGGAGCGCTCCCGTCCCCGCAGTGCCCTGCTAGTGCGCCAGGAGCTGCTGCGTCTGGGGGTGGACCGGGAGACGGCGGATGCGGCTGTAGCGGGGCTGGATGACGAGGAGAACGCCTACCGAGCAGGGGCCAAGCTGCTGCGTTCCGTCAGGGCCGCCGACTACGAGGAGTTCCGCCGACAGCTCTTCCCCCGCCTCCAGCGCCGCGGCTTCAGCCCGGCTGTCATCCGCCAGGCCACCGCCAGGCTGTGGGAGGAGCGGCAGCAGGCAGAGGCTAGCCTGGAGGGTTGAAGACCTCCGTCACCGTGGTGGAGGTCTCAGCGCACCCGGCTGACGGCTACGTAGAGGGCCGCCGCCAGGATCAGCAGGCCGAAGAGGCTGCCCAGCAGAAAGGTGCCGTAGAACAGGCTGCTGATGACGTAGCTGAGGATAAAGCTGACCACTACCAGCCCCACCAGCCCAGAACCCCGCTTGTGGTTGGTGGCCACGCTGACGCCCTCTCCCACGGCGTAGCCCATACCCACAAAGGCCAGCCAGGGGAGGAAGGGGATGTAGACCAGAAACGGCATCAGCAGTCCCAGCAGAATGCCGCTGGCCACGCCGATGCCCAGCCCTGCCAGACCACCCCGCACATAGTGCTGCAGGGTCACGTCGTAGGGGGGCATCTTGCGCAGCCGGGCGCACTCCCGGCACTTCACCCCCACCGGCGTGTAGACCATACACTGGGGACAGATGGGCTTGTCACACTCGCGGCAGCGTAGCGCCGTCTCCACGCCGGGGTGATAGGTGCACTGCTCAGCCAAGCCGCTCAACCCCCCTGAGGCATCCCTGGGGACTGCCGGTAGACCCACTCATCGCGTGCTCGGGTGTCCCGGTCGTACAGCAACCGGTACAGCAGCACCCTGGCCCAGGGCAGCCCGGCCGGAGGGGCGCTCCAGTTGGCCAGGAGCCGCTTGAGTATGACGATGCCCAAGAGCACGAGAGAGAACCATAGGATGACCCAGGTCTGCCCCCGGAGAAGGCTCAGGAGGAGGCTCCAGAGGGGGAGGAGCGCCAGGGAGATGATGACCCAGAGGGCCGCACTGCGGGTGAGGACCCATCCCGCCACGGCGACCAGGACGAAGGCGGCCAGGAGCCAGGGGGCCAGGGCGAACAGCACCCCCACCATGGGGGCGATACCCCGGCCACCGGCAAACCTCAGGAAGAGCGACCAGTTGTGGCCCACGACGCTCAGGAGCCCTGCGGCTACCAGGGGGACCGAGGGCAGCTCGTAGCCCAGGGCGTAGTGCCCGATCCAGACGGGGGAGGCGCCCTTCACGAAGATCTCAAAGAGCCCCAGGGGGACCACCCACAGCTTGCCCACGTGAAACCAGACGTTGGAGCCGCCCACCGTGCCGCTGCCCACCTGCCGGATATCAATACCCTTGACCAGGCGCCCGATGATATAGGCGGTGGGCACAGAGCCGATGAGGTACGCATACAGCAAGAGGAGTGCCAGCATCATCGAGGGGTCCGCATCTTCCAACCTAGCTTACGCCGTATCCACGGCCCGCTCTCGCGCCTTGGCCCTGGTCAGGAGCTGGTAGGCCACCTCAATGGGGGGGCCCACCTCGCCCGGCAGCGGCTCACCTGGGGTGCTCATGGCGTGATAGTCGCTGCCACCGCAGGGAAGCAGGGCACGCTGTGTGGCTAGCGCCAGGAGCTCGCGGGTCCGCTCGGGAGGGTATGAGGCATAGAACACCTCCATACCCACCAGCCCGGCCTCCTGGAGCTCATCCAGAACCCGGGCCAAGTCCTGGACCTCGGCGGGATGAGCCAGTACGGGAAAGCCACCTACGGAGAGCAGTAGCTCCACAGCCTGCGTGGGGACCAGCTTGTGGCGCTCCACGTAGGCTGGCCCGTTGCGGCCTATGTACTCGGCGAAGGCCTCCTGAGGCGACGAGATGTAGCTACGCTCCACCATGGCCAGGGCGATATGGGGCCGCCCGATGGCGCCGTCGCCGGCCAGCTCCTTCACGCGCTCCCACTCGACAGGAAGACCCAGCTCCGCCAGCCTTTGCACCATGGCCCGGGCTCGCTCCTCCCGGGAAGCCCGAAACCGGGCAAGCTGCTCCTGGAAGCTCTGGTCCCGAGAGTCGATGAAGTAACCCAGCAGGTGGATCTCGTTGCCGGGGACATCGACGCTCAGCTCGATGCCTGGGATGACGGTGAGCTGGGGGTACGAGCGTGCCGTCTCCAGGGCCTCGGCCAGGCCCTCGGTGGAATCGTGGTCGGTAATGGCCACCACCCGCAGGCCCCGTTGCACCACCAACCGCACCAGCTCCGCGGGGGCGAGCCGCCCGTCGGAGGCGGTGGTATGGAGGTGGAGGTCTACCACCGCCATGGCTACTCCACCACCCTATCGAAGCGCTGGAGGCCTGTTGCTTTACCTGTCTCCTCGTCCACCTCCACCAGCACGGAGTCCCACCGGACCGGGCCTCCCGGCACGGTAAAGCGCCGGGGCGTCTGGGTAAGGAACCGCTCCAGCACCACCTGAACCTCGGTGCCGATGACGGAGTTAAGGGGGCCCACCATCCCCACATCGGTGACGAAGCCGGTGCCCTGGGGCAACACACGGGTATCCACGGTACCCACATGGGTATGAGTGCCCAGGACCGCGCTGACCCGCCCGTCCAGGTACCAGCCCAGGGCCTGCTTCTCCGAGGTGGCCTCGGCGTGCATGTCCACGACGATCACCTTTGGAATCCGGGACTTCAGCTCCTCCAAAAGGTGATCCATGGCACGGAAGGGGCAGTCCACGGCGTCCATAAAGACGCGCCCCTGCAGGTTGACCACCAACACCTGGTTCACCAACTGAACCCCCCGGCCAGGCACCGAGGGAGGGTAGTTCAGAGGTCGCAACAGGGGCATCTCTCTCTCCAGGTGGGGGATGATCTCCCGTTGGTCCCAGATGTGGTTGCCCGAGGTGATGACATCTACGCCGCTGCGCAGGAGCTCCTGGGCCACCTCCAGCGTCAGGCCAAAGCCCCCGGCGGCGTTCTCCCCGTTGGCGATGACCAGGTCCAGGGCCAGCTCCCGGCGCAGCTCCGGCAGGAGTGTGCTCACGGCCCGCCGGCCTGGCCTACCGATGATGTCACCGACCATCAGGATACGCACACGGCTCTCCTTGATCCACTGCCACCGCCGCTGCAGGAGCCTGACCCCGACGAGATGGAACAGAGGGGGTGCCCAGGGAAGAGCACTGAGCACCCCTTCTCCGCTGACGCAGGGCTAGCGGGCAAACTCCACCGCGCGGGTCTCCCGGATGACCAAGACCTTGATCTGGCCAGGGAAGACCAGCGTCTCCTCGATTTTCTTGGCGATGTCCCGGGCGAGGTTGGTCGCACTGACGTCGTCGATGTGGTCCGGCTTGACCATGATGCGCACCTCCCGCCCCGCCTGGATGGCAAAGACCTTCTCCACACCGTCGAAGCTGCTGGCCGCCTCCTCCAGGGCCTCCAGGCGCTTGAGGTAGTGCTCCAGGGTCTCTCTACGGGCCCCGGGGCGGGCAGCACTGATAGCGTCGGCGGCAGCCACCAGGAAGGCCTCCACCGAGCCCACCTCCTCGTCATGGTGCTCCATGATGGCCTGTTCGATCTCCGGGGGTATGCCGTACTTGCGAGCCACGTCGGCGCCGATCTCGGCGTGTGGCCCCTCCACCTCGTGGGTGAGGGCCTTGCCGATATCGTGCAGCAGACCTGCTGCCTTGGCAACGTCGATGTTGGCCCCCACCTCGGCGGCCAGCATGCCCGCCAAGAGGGAGACCTCCACCACGTGCTGCAGGACATTCTCGCCGTAGCTGTACCGGTACTTGAGCCGGCCCAGTAGCCTGACCAGCTCGGGGTTTAGCCCCCGGACGCCGGCCTCAAAAACGGCCTGCTCACCCGCCTTGGCAATCACCTCCTCCACCTCGTGGCGCGCCCGCTCTACCGTATCCTCGATGCGGGCAGGCTGGATTCTGCCATCGCTGATGAGCTTCTCCAGCGCGACACGGGCCACCTCCCGACGGATGGGGTCGAAGCAGGAGATGGTCACCACCTCCGGGGTGTCGTCCACGATAACGTCTACGCCGGTTAGGGCCTCCAGGGCCCGGATATTCCGTCCCTCGCGGCCGATGAGACGACCCTTCATCTCATCGTTGGGCAGGGGTACCACACTGGTAGTGCTTTCCGAGACCACATCGGTAGCCAGCCGGTGAATGGCCAAGGTGAGGATTTTGCGGGCCTGCTGGTCCGCCTGATCCTTGAACTGGGTCTCCAGTTCCCAGTAGCGGCGGGCCAGCTCGTGCTGTATCTCCTCTTCAGCCCGCTTGACCACCTGTTCCCTGGCCTCAGCAACCGTAGTGCCCGCAATACTCTCGAGCTGCTGGATCTGCTTGCCTTTGAGCTCCTCCAACTCCCCGCGCAGGCCCTCCAGCTCCTGCTCCTTGGTCGTCAGCCCACGCTCTTTCTTCTCCAGGCCTTCAGCACGCCGCTCCAGATGCTCCTCTCGTTGGATCAGGCGGCGCTCCTGCTGCTGGACCTCCGAGCGTCGCTCCTTGAGCTCTGTGTCGAAGGAGGAGCGGATCTTCAGTGCCTCCTCCCGCGCCTCCAGGAGCCCCTGTCGCTTCTGCTCCTCGGCCTCCTCGATGATGTGCTGAGCCTGTTGCTGGGCTGCCTTGACTCGGCCACCGAGCACTGTTGACCGGAAAAGAAACCCTACCAGCACCCCAATGCCCAATGCCGCCAGGACGGAAGGGAGAACCACCACGAGTAGCTCCATGGCATCCACCTTCCTTTCCGTCGTGGCATCCGAGGCACTTCGGCCTCCTCATACCATTATCCTCGTTATCTTACGCCCCCCCAACCTAGGGTGTCAAGAGAAGCGGGGGCTTCACTATAAACAACCTTTATGGGAATTACTGTATTTTTCTATAGCTCGACGGGGGCAGCGCTGCTCTGAGGAACCAGAGACCTGCTCGCTCCCCTTGACGGGTGTGGGAACCTCTGCCACAATGAGCCATCCTGAGGAAGGGCTTCAGGAAATTGAGGGGAAACGTCGTATTGCGACCACTAAAAGGGAGCGCCCTAGAGCTTATCGGCAACACCCCCATGGTCAGGCTCACCCGCCTGGCCTCCCCGGACGCTGCCCAGGTCCTGGCCAAGCTGGAGCATCTGAACCCCAGTGGCAGCGTGAAGGACCGGGTGGCCCTGGCCCTGGTGAAGGATGCTGAGGAGCGGGGGCTGCTGAGTCCCAGCAGCACCCTGGTGGAGGCCAGCAGCGGTAACATGGGCCTCTCCCTAGCCCTCGTGGCCAGGGCTAAGGGCTACCGGGTACTGGTGGTCATACCCGAAACCGCTCCTACGGAACGGCGCCGGCTCCTCCAGCGCTACGGCATTCCCCTCCACTTCACCCCCTCCCACCTGGGCATGACGGGTGCCCACCGCATCGCCGACAGCCTGGTGGCGGGGAACCCGGACTTCGTGCGGATGGATCAGTTCCGCAACCCCGCCGCCGTCCGGGCTCACCGGGAGACCACCGCCCCGGAGATCCTGGAGACCACCGGCGACAAGGTAGACGCCCTGGTAGTCGCCGTAGGCACCGGCGCCACCATCATCGGCGTAGGGGAGGTGTTGAAGGCCCACATCCCCTCGCTCCTGGTGGTGGCGGTGGAGCCGGCCTCTTCGCCTCTGCTCAGCCAGGGACGAGTGGGACACCACAGTATCCCCGGTATCGGTGCCGACTTCGTTCCGCCTCTGCTCAACCAGGCTCTCCTGGACGAGGTGATGACGGTGGAGGATGAGGAGGCCAATCAGATGTCCCTGCGGGCGGCCCGGGAAGAAGGGCTGCTGGTGGGTATCTCCTCGGGGGCTAACCTAGCGGCGGCCCTACGGGTGGCCCAGCGCCTGGGCCCCGGCAAGGTGGTGGTGACGGTGTGCCCCGACCTGGGGGAGCGGTACCTAATCTACCCCTTCTAGGTCGAGATAAGAGAGGCAGATGGTGTTCCTGGGCTCGCCGATGGCCCTGGAAGCCCTTATCGGCGGCGAAAGAGGCTGAAGAAGCGGTCCTCGTACTCGGGGAAGAGCCCCCAGGCGTCCAGCTCCTGCTTCAGCACCCCCGGGTCCAGCCGCCCATCGCGAACCGCCTCAAATATCGCCTCCAGGCGGGCCCGGGCCTCCCGAGGCACCCCCGCGCGGTCCACGTTGAGCAGCCCCCGGCCGGCCAGGTCAGTGACGTTTTGCGCCAGGGAGGCGCTGGTCCAGTCGTAGATGAACTTCAGCAGGGAGACGTCCCAGAGCTGATCCACCCCCTTGATGACAGCGGCCAGGTGCTCCCCCTTCCGGTCCAGCTCGGCGCTGATGGAATGGGCTATGGTGAGCAGCGCACCGGAGAGGATGGTCAGCTCGGTGGGCTCATTCCGGTAGGTGTAGAGCAGGCCCGGGGCTGAAGAGCTCTGGGACTGGAGCTCGCTAAAATAGCGCCGCGCCTCCTCGCTGAACCCCTGGAGGTTGACCAGGTAGGTAGGGGTGACCACCCTGGGCCGCTCCGAGGTGACCGTGCCCCGCCGCAGCACCGTGTCATCCACCCCTCGAGCCATCTCGGTGTACACGGGCTCAGTCAGCAGGTAGTACTGGATGACCGTGGTGCCGAAGGTGGCCAGAGCCTGCTGTGGAGGTCGCAGCACCTGGGTCTGCTCGATGGCGTCATGAAAGCTGCGTTCCGGGCGTTCCATGCTCCGTTGCCCCTACTCCAGTCCTCGCAGAATACCCTGGCACTCCTCCAGGTGCTGCAGGTAGGAGGCCTCCAACTGACCCAGGACCCGCCGCCACTCCTGCTGAAACTCGGGCAGCACCTCCACGTTCACGTTCACCCTGGCACCAGGACCCATCTGCTGCTCGGCCGCCTGGAGGACCTGGGCCTCAAACCGTCGCTTCAGCTCCTCATACACCTGCTGCCGCTGCTGCTGCCCGTACTGCTCGTAGTGCTGGAACACCTGCTGGAGCCTGCTGACCACCTGCTCCACGCCCTTCTTGTCCCGCTTGAGGGCCTTGAGGCCTGAAAGGGCCCGCTGGCTGACCTCCTTGGCGTGGGCGTTGCGGGGCAGGTCCAGGCTGCGGACCAGCACCTCCATGGCCCCCTGGACGAGGTAGCGGCGCTTCTGCTGCTGGGCCGACTCCAGCTCCGCCAGCACCACCTCCCTGCCCTGCAAGTAGGTATTGGCGAGGCGCTGGCCCTCGGGCTCATCCCTCCACTGCTGGCGCTCCGCCTCCGAGGGTGTGCCCAGCCGCTCCGCCTTCTCCAGGGCCCGCTCCAGGGCACTCTTGATCCTGTCGTTTTCCATACTCCCTTTCCGAGGGTCTCGCATCCCTTTCCTCCTATTATACCTAATAGCGTACGGTTCATGCAGGCCCTGCCGAGCGCTTCAGGGATAACATCAGGAGTTGACGGCCACGAGAGCGAACCGTACTATGGGGCCGTGCCCTGAGGAGGAACCGCTTGAGGCCTCACATCTTCGTCGTCCAGCCGGTGTTCGATGAGGCCCTGGAGCCCCTGCGCGCCGTAGGCGAGGTGGAGCTCTTCCCCCACACCGACCGCAGGATCAGCAAAGAAGAGCTGCTGGCGGGCGTCCGGCGGAGCCAGTACCTGTTCACCCTGGGCGAGATTGTGATTGACGCCGAGGTGATCAGGGCCAACCCCGGGCTCAAGCTCATCGCCACCATGGCCATCTATCCCACGACGGTGGACATCGCCGCCGCCACGGCCCAGGGCATCCCCGTCACCTGCATTCCCAACTTCATCACCGAGACCACCGCCGACATTACCTTCGCCCTGCTGCTGGGGGTGGCCTGGCGCCTGCCCGAGGCCGACCGGTTCACCCGCAACGGCCAGTGGCGCCAAAACCAGTCCATGGCCTTTCTCTGCTCTCACGTGTACGGGAAGACCCTAGGCATTGTGGGCCTGGGCAAGGTAGGCCAAGGCGTTGCCCGGCGGGCCGGGGGAT
Organism: Dehalococcoidia bacterium; assembly: GCA_046758985.1. Classification (GTDB taxonomy): domain Bacteria; phylum Chloroflexota; class Dehalococcoidia; order Lucifugimonadales; family JBHIBI01; genus JBHIBI01. The sequence continues at coordinate 6,747 of JBHIBI010000011.1, read as the reverse complement.
TCGACATGCGAGTCCTCTACACCAAGCGGACCCGCCTCTCGCCGGAGGAGGAGGCGGAGCTGGGGGTGGAGTGGCGGGAGCTGGAGAAGCTGTTCCGCGAGGCCGACTACGTGTCGCTGACGCCTACCCTCACCGCTAGCAGCGAGGGGCTGGTGGGGGAACGGCTGCTCTCTCTGATGAAGCCCACGGCCATCCTCATCAACACCTCCCGGGGGAGGGTACTGGATGAGGAGGCGTTGGTGCGCGCCCTGCAGGAGGGCCGCATCGCTGGGGCGGGGCTGGACGTCTACCAGTGGGAGCCTCCCCTCTCCGACCCCAGCCCTCACCCAGCGCTGCTAAGGCTCCCGAACGTAGTGCTGACCCCCCACATCGGCAGTGCCACGCCGGATACCCGCATCCAGATGGCCGAACGGGTGGTTCAGAATATCCTGGCCGTCATGCACAGCCAGCGCCCGCCGGACGTGGTCAACCCGGAGGTGTACGGAGAGGGGTCCCTGACCCCGACCGAGCGAATCGGCTAGGAGGCTGAAGGAGGTAGCGCCATGACGACCCAAGAGCTCCTCTTCCTGAGCGTAACCGAGCTGGGAAAGCTTATCCAGAACCGAGAGCTCTCGCCGGTGGAACTGACCCAGGCCCACCTAGAGCAGATCGACCGGCTGGACGGCACCCTGCGGGCCTACATTACCGTGACCCGAGAGGAGGCCCTGGGGGCCGCCAAGGACGCCGAGGAGGCTATCCGCCGGGGGAGCTACCTGGGGCCCCTGCACGGCATCCCCTTTGCGGTGAAGGACCAGATCTACACCCAGGGTATCCGCACCACCGCGTGCGCCAAGTTCCTGTCGGACTTCGTGCCCCAGGAGGATGCCACAGTAGTCACCCGGCTTAAGGAGGCCGGGGGCGTGCTGCTGGGCAAGCTCAACATGACCGAGCTGGCCCTGGGGGGTGGCGCCATCTTCAACTACGGTGTCCCCAGAAACCCCTGGAACCCAGACTACTACCCCGGCAGCTCCAGTTGCGGCTCGGGCATCGCCCCGGCGGCGGGGATGGCCGTCTTCACCCTGGGCGAGGACACCGGGGGCTCCATCCGCAACCCCGCCAACATGTGCGGCATCGTGGGGCTGCGGCCCACCCAGGGGAGGGTGAGCCGCCACGGGGTGGTGCCGGCCATCTGGTCGGCGGACACCTTAGGCCCCCTGGCCCGCACGGTGGAGGAGTGCGCCCTGGTCCTCCGGGCCATCGCCGGGCATGACCACCGGGACTCCCTCACCAGCCAGGTGCCTGTGCCCGACTACCGGAGCTTCCTGGATGGCGATGTCCAGGGCATGCGGCTGGGTGTGGTCAAGGAACTGATGGAGAGCGACCTGATCCACCCAGAGGTGCGCCAGGCCTTTCAAGAGGCGGTGCGGCTCTTCTCAGGCTTAGGGGCCTCGGTAGAGGAGGTCTCCATCCCCCTGACATCCCACGCAGGGACCATCTACCTGGCCGGGTTGGAGCCCGAGATCTCCCTCTCACCCCACCTCCAGTGGCTGCGCACCCGGTGGCACGAGTACGGCTACGGCTCCAGGACCCGGGTGGCCGCCGCGGCCCTCATGCCCGCAGCCATCTTCAACAAGGGGATGCGGGCCCGCACACTGCTGCGGAACCAGGTCCTGGAGGCCCTCCAACGGGTGGACGTGCTGCTGAGCTCCAGCTCCCCTGCCCCGCCCCCCACTATCGAGGAGGAGACGGCCAAGATGCAGGGGGACCTCCGCACCCGCACCTACATGGGCCCTCGCCACTACACCTCGGTGCACTCCCTGGCCAGCGTCCCCGCCCTGACCATCCTCATGGGTTTCTCCTCCCAGGGCCTGCCCCTGGGGCTCCAGATAGCGGGGAGGCCCTTTGAGGAGGGAACGGTCTTCAAGGTAGCCCATGTCTACGAGCAGGCCACCCCCTGGCACACCCGCCGCCCGCCCCTGGCGGCACCCGTTACTTGATGGGCGAGAAGGGCGCGGGGATCAGGATCTTCGACTCCTGGCTCACGATGAACTCCCGAATCTTGGGAGGCCAGTTGGGATCCTGGAAGGACTCGGCCCGGATCCGCATCCGCTCATTCAGGTCCTGGTAGCCCCACACGTGGATTATCTGGTTCAGGGGCCCGATGTCACTGTGCCAGAAGGCGGTCAGCTTGGAGTACTTCTCGCGGTAAGGGAGAGCTTCGCCGAACCGCTTCTCGGCTTCGGCGATAGAGCCTGGGTACAAGGTGTAGGTACGCATCTCGTAAATCATGGACTCCTCCTTGCGTATGTGACGGCTGAACTACCGTGGACAACGGGCAGTATAGGCAGGGACAGAGGCCCCGTCAAGGGCGGTCTGAGACGAGAGCCCGAGGGCGGAGTAGAATGGAGGCGTTACCTGGTGCATCGCCGGAGCCCTCGGGAAGCGGAAGGAGGAAGCCATGCGAGTGGGATTCATCGGCCTAGGGAAGATGGGCAGCGGGATGAGCGCCAACGTGCTCAAGGCTGGCTACCCCCTGACGGTCTACGACATCCGGGAGGAGGCCGCTCAGCCCCTGCTGCGGAAGGGGGCCACCTGGGCGGGCTCGCCCCGGGCCGTAGCCCAGGCCAGTGATGTGGTGCTAACCTCGCTCCCCGGCCCCCGCGAGGTGGAGGACGTAGCCCTGGGCAAGGATGGTATCCTCCAGGGCCTCGCCCCCAGCGGCACCTACATTGACCTCAGCACCAGCTCCCCCACCCTCATCCGCCGGATTCACACTACCTTCAAGGAGCGGGGGTGCGACGTGATGGACGCTACCGTGGGCGGCAGGCCGACGGTGGCCCAGGAGGGGAAGCTGCTGGTCATGGCCGGCGGTGAGGCGGCAGTGTTCCAGCGGTGCCGGCCCGTCCTGGATTCCTTCGCAGCCCGGGTGGTGTACTGCGGCCAGGTGGGCAGCGGCAGCGTGTGCAAACTGGTGCACAACGCCGTCAACTTTTGCTTCATCCTGGCCCTGGCCGAGTCCTTCACCCTGGGGGTGAAGGCGGGGGTGGAGCCCCGGGTGCTGTGGGAGGTGGTGCGCAACGGCATCACCTGCAACGGCGCCGAGATCAACGAGGCCCTGCCCGCCATCTGGCTGAAGGGGAGGTTTGACCCGCCCAGCTTCGCCCTGGCCCTGGCCCACAAGGACATGGGCCTGACCACGGAGCTGGGCCGGGAGCTCCACGTCCCCATGGCGATGAACAACCTGACCTACGACCAGATGGTGGAGGCGATGAACCGGGGCTGGGCGGAGCGGGACTGCCGGAGCGTGCTGCTGCTACAGGAGGAGCGGGCCGGAGCGGAGGTGCGGATGCCGGAGGAGCCGGGGGGCTGACGAAAGGCGGGAATGGTTGGGAAGGAGGAATCCACAATGGCTGAAGCACACAGTTTCATCGCCATCCACACGAAGGAACTGGAGTGGCAGGACGACACCACCTTGTTTCGGCTTCCCCAGGGCGTCAAGGTGAAGGTCCTCTCGGAGGACCGGGAGATGGGCCGAATGGACCTCCTAATCACGTTCCCGTCGGGCTACGTGGAACCCCGCCATACCCATGACTCCTATCACAGCGTCGTCATCCTGGAGGGGCGTATGCGGGTGGGAGGCTACGAGCTGGGGCCCGGCGATTACGTCTACGGCTGGGACGAGGAGCATGGCCCCTTTGAGTACCTTGATGGCTGCACCGTCTTCGCCGTCTTTCACGGCGCGAGCCTGGCTCACCAGTTCGAGGCCAGCACGTTGGGAGAGGGCCACCCAGAGGGTGCCAGAGACTGATCACAATCTGTCCCCATTGCCCTAGTGGGTGACGTTGCAATCGATTACATTCAGTAAGAAGTACCCCATGAAGTTCATCCAGGTCTAGTGCCTAGGTGGGCTTACACCGCCGGCGCTCGCAACCTGCGGATGTGGGTGTTGCCCGCGGCGGCGACCAGGGCGAAGGCGATGACCAGCATCCCACCCAGCGCCACAGCAAAGGGAGCTCCCAAGAAGTTGGCGATGGCCCCCGCTTGCATGGCCCCCAGCGGTGCCAGGCTCCAGGTCATACCGTAGAAGCCCATTACCCGCCCTCGGAACTCGTCGGGCACGAGGACCTGCAGCGTGGTCATGACGGCAATGAGGTAGAGGAAATTGGTCAGTCCGGCGAAGAACACCAGGCCCATGGACAGGATGAAGGAAGATGAGTAGGCGAAGGCCATGAGGAATGCCCCGAAGGCAACGGCACCGCCGATGATGAGGAGGCCTCGTTGTTGCACATCGTTCAGTGTGGCTGCAATAAAGACACCGAGCAGGGCACCTAGCCCAGACATGGCCAGGAGGGCGCCGATGACCTCCGGGCCCCGACCCAGGATGTCCTGTGCAAAGATGGGCATGAGAAAGATGTAGGACATGCCGAACATGCTATTAAAGAAGGTCATCCCGATGAGGCTAAGGAACAGCGGGTTGTGGCGGAGGAATCCCAGCCCGGCGCCCAGCTCGGCCAGCATCCGTCCCCTGGCCCGAGGGATGGGGGGCACCTGGATAAGGCGTACCGCCACGGCTTGCAGGAACATACCGGTGCCGCTTACCAGGTAGCAGGCGGCCACCCCGATGGTGCCCACCAGAACCCCGAAGATGGAGGGCCCGATGATGCGGGTCCCTTGCCAGACCGAGGAGTTGAGGGCCACCGCATTCCCCAGGTCCTTCCGCGCCACCAGGTGCGGATACAGTGCCTGGCGGGTAGGGCCGTCGAAGGCCTGGACGCTGCCTATGAGGAAGGCCAGGGCCAGGATGTGCCAGATGCTGATGAGCCCGGTAAAGGCAAGAAAGGTCACGACGACGACCATGGAGCCACTCAGGGACTGGGTGACCATGAGCAGCCGCCGCTGGTCTACCTGGTCTGCCACCACGCCACCGAACAGGCTCAGCGCAATGGCCGGTGCGGCGGTCATGAGACCTACCGTACCCAGCAGCAGCGCAGAGCCCGTGAGCTCGTAGGCCAGGTAGGTCTGGGTGGGAACCAGGATCTGGTACCCGGTCACCGAGCTGACCATGCCCAGCCAGAAGATGCGGTAGTTGCGGTACCGCAATGCCTCGAAAATGCGACCCCACTGGGCCACATTGCCCAACATCTCCTACCCCTCTGGCCGTCCCCAGTGGCCGGTCACTAGCCCGCTCCTTAGGCGGGACCCGTGCAGACCGACACCCTTAGACACGCGGGATAATCTCCTTGGCCAGCGTCTCCACGTGCTCCAGGTGATCGAAGGCCGGGTTCAGCAGCACCAACTGGGCACCGGCGGCGATGACCTGGCCAATGCCTTCGATACACTCCTCGGTGTTGCCCCATACCGAGACCTGCGAGGCCATGGCGGCATTCTTATAGCGCCGCCCGAACCACTCCTGGAGCCGTCGCTCCGCCCTCGCCCGGTCGCTATCTATAGCCAAGTACACCCGCTTGGCGATGGTGAAGGTGGCGGGGTCCCGCCCCTGCTGCTCCAGGGTGGCACGCAGTAGCGCCACGGCCTCCCGAAACTCTTCGGTGGTGGAGGAGCCGGCGCCCATCCACCCGTCGCCCAGCCGTACCGCACGCTGCACCGCCTGCGGGTGCCGTGCACCAAACCAGATGGGCGGGCGGGGCTGATGCACCGGCTTGGGCTCCATCTCCGTTCCCTCCAGGTGCCAGAAGTCCCCCTGGTAGTGAGCTACCGGCTCGGTCCAGAGGGTCTTCATGACCCGCAGGCCTTCCACGAACCGCCGCACCCGGCGCTCCGAGGGTACACCAAAGGCCGGATAGAGGGCCACCCGGCCACCCAGGCCCACCCCTACGATGAGGCGGCCGCCCGCCATCTGGTCCAGGCTCCCCAGGCTCTTGGCCAGTTGCACCGGGTTGCGCAAAGGTGTGAGGAGCACCGAGGTGCCCAGATACATGGTGGTGAGGGCCGCGGCATAACAGAGAAGGCTCACCGGCTCTAGCGAGGGGACATCACCGACAATCTGCTCCCCGACCCAGAGGCTATGATATCCCAGGACCTCCGCCTTGGCGACAAACTGGCGCACGAGCCCCATATCCACAGACCCCTCGGGGAAGAACTGAGGAAGGGCGATCCCCCATTGCACACGGTTCTCTGCAACCATCGTTGGGCCACCCCCTAGTGCTGATTGGACGCCTAGACTGCGGTGCCGCCGAAGTAAATGAGCCATGCCCCCTCCCGACCAAAACGGTACGATACGACCCGCCCCCTTCCCTGTCAACCTGCTCCTCTCTGCTCCTATCGGACATAGACCACCCGGCATGCCCCCAACGAGAACGTGCGGCTGGACCGGCTAGTTCAGGCTGTAGGGCCCTGAGCCGAAGTACCAGATGAGCAGGGCCGCCCCGATCAGCGCCATGTTCTTCTCAAAGTGGAACTGCTCGTTCAAAGCCTTCTCCGGGTCTGAAAAGGCCCAGAAGCGGTGCACCAGCAGAGATGAGAATGCCAGGAACACCACCAGCAGGATGGCCCCGACCCAGGCGTAGAAGCCCAGCAGGATGCTGAGGCCGCTGGCGATCAGCAGGGGGGATGTTCCCAGGGTAGCCAGTTTCGCCTGGGGAAGACCCTTGGAGCCGACCCCGGCTGCGGTCTTTTCCAGCGTGACTAGGTTTCGGACACCGGCGTAGATGAAGACCAGCCCAAAGACAGCCCGCCCGATGAGCAACACAGCTTCCATCTCCTTCTGAGGCCCTCCTTCTCAGATACCTACTGGAGCATCCCTTGGCC
>JBHIBI010000010.1:0-16274 GCA_046758985.1 Dehalococcoidia bacterium | reverse complement strand
TGGAGTAGATACCTAGGGAGGCCGACATGCCTTTGTTCGAACTAGATAATGGGCAAGTCAGCAAGGTAGACCCACAAGAGTTCCAGAACGAGAATGCTCTCCAAAATCTCCTGGATAGCAACTTAGAAGATATTTTTGGTGTACGTCTTGTAGATTCGCAATACAACATTCCCAACGGTAGAATCGACGCCCTCGGGATTGATGACCGAAATATACCTGTGGTGATCGAATACAAGTGGAAGCAAGACCCTGGTGCAATAATTCAGGGCCTTTTTTACCTAGATTGGTTGAAAAAAAACCGACGGACATTTGAGATGCTTACTAGAGAGAAACTTGGCCGTGGCGTAAAGGTCAATTGGGACTCTCCTCCAAGGCTCATGATTGTTGCACGTGAGTTCGGTCCTAAAGAACTGGGTGCTGTAAATCAAGCAGCGGTACCGGTGGAATTATGGTGGTATGCATACTACGGGAAGTTGATCAATGTAGAACGTGCAACCACAGTCGGGTCGCAGGTAGCCCGGCAGGGGAAACCGAAACTAGAAGAAGCTCCTGATTCTTACACGGTGGACAGACTGCTGAAGAACGCTTCTCCAGATTATCGCAAGCTTTATCTAGCGTTCCGAGAAAAGGTTCGTAGTCTAGGAGACGAAGTGTGGGAAAGAGTTGGCAAATGGTATATTGACTTTCGGAAAAGCTCTACGCTAGCCTAAATGTGCAGACCAAGAAGCAACGCATTCCTGTCTACATCAAGATGGGGAACCACCAGTTAGACGATTCAAAAGGATGGGCTGAGAGAAAGGACTTTGGGCTAGGGAAGCTCAATACGCGGTTTTTTGTCGAGGGCGAGGATCAGCTTGATTATGCTATGCATCTGATAAGGCAGGCCTATGAGTACGTCCCGTAGGTTATCGCTAGCGGGACTTGCGTGTATTGTCAGGAAGGAAGGAGAGAGGGATTTGTGCCTGAGCTCCCTGACGTGGAGGCCATCCGCCGCTACCTGGTGGCCGCGGGGCTCCCCGGCCGTCGCATCCGGGAGGTGACCCTGCTGTGGCCTCGCGCGGTGCGGGAGCCCTCGCCCGAGGAGTTCAGACGCCAGGTGCGGGGCAGGCGCATCCAAGAGCTGCGACGGCGGGCCAAGTTCCTCCTGCTCCCCCTGGACGCTGGGGGGACCCTCATCCTCCACCTGCGCATGACCGGCTCCCTGCTGCTGGAGCCCTTCAGCCAGCCCCGCCATCCCCTGGCCCGCACCATCTTCGCCTTGGACGACGGCCGGGAGCTGCGCTTCGTGGACCCCCGCAAGCTGGGGATGCTCTGGCTGGTGGAGGACGCGGCAAGCGTGCTGGCGGGCCTGGGCCCTGAGCCTCTGGAGCCCCGCTTCACCCCCCAGGTGCTGGCCCAGCGCCTGAACAGGCGCCAGGTGCCCATCAAGGCCCTCCTCTGCGACCAGTCGGTGGTAGCGGGCCTGGGCAATATCTACGCCGACGAGGTGCTCTTCGCTGCGGGCATCCACCCCCTGGAGCGCGCCGCTGACCTTGCCCCGGATGCCGTTCAGCGCCTCCACCGTGCCATCCAGGAGGTGCTCCCCCGGGCGGCGGAGCGGCTGGCCCGGCTGCTGCCCATCGGCGGGCCGCCCACGGAGTCGGAGGAGGGGCTGAAGCTACTGGCTGTGCCTCGCCGGGAAGGGGAGGCTTGCCCTCGCTGCGGCACACCGGTGCGGCGCCTGGTGCTACGGGGTCGCAGCGCCTACCTCTGCCCCCGCTGCCAGCCGGGGTGAGGCTGGCCTCCTTCTGTTGTCCCCTGGGCCCTGGTGGTGTATAGTGTTTGGCAAACCATAGGCGCAGTCCGTCGCGGAGGTGTGCGGGCCCGATGGACAGGGGCCAGGAGAGCGACCGCCAGGAGATCGTGGCCTTTCTCCAGGCTCACCACGCCATGACGCTCGCAACGGAGGCCCAGGGAGTCCCCTGGGTCTCCATCGTCTTCTACGCCTGCGACGGCCTCACCCTCTATTTCATCACCGCGCCGGGCAAGCGCCTGGTCCAGAACCTGGAGGCCAACCCCCGGGTGGCGGTCAGTGTGGTGGAGGATGGCGATGGCCTGCTGGCCTCCCGTGGCCTGCAACTGGACGGAGTGGCGGAGCTGGTAACCTCCAGGCTTGAGGGCCTGAAGGCGCGTGCCATGTATCTCCGCCGCCTGGGTGGTCGGAGCGGTACCCTCTGGTCCTTGAAAGACCCCGCTATCGAGGGAATCAAACGGCTGGCCTCGGGCCAGGTGTACCGGGTCAGGCCTCTCCACATCTGGTTGACCGATAACTCTAAGAGTTTAGGCCACAGGCTGGAGCTGCCCCTGGAGGAGGCCTAGGGGAGAATGGCCGCCGTGGCCGCGCCGATGGCCTGCACCAGGGGGCCAGGGTAGACGCACCTCCTTCACTAGCCGGTAGGCCCCAGGAGGCTCAGAGGGCCTTGACCTCGTTGATCAGCTTGGTGACCGAGGCCCTGGCGTCGCCGAAGAACATCATGGTGTTCTCCTTGTAGAACAAGTCGTTGTCGATACCGGCAAAGCCAGGACTCAGGCTGCGCTTCAGGATCAGGACAGCGTGAGCACGGTCCACGTTGAGGATGGGCATGCCGTAAATGGGGCTATCGGGCACATCCCGGGCAGCGGGGTTGGTCACATCGTTGGCTCCGATGACCACGGCTACGTCGGTCCGCTCGAAGGCATCGTTGATCTGATCCAGGTCGTAGAGCTTGTCATAGGGCACATTGGCCTCGGCCAGCAGCACGTTCATGTGCCCGGGCATCCGGCCGGCCACGGGGTGAATGGCGTACTTCACATCGGTGCCTCGGCTCCCCAGCAGGTCGGCCAGCTCCCGGACCTGGTACTGGGCCTGGGCCACGGCGAGGCCGTAACCGGGCACGAAGATAACCGACCTGGCATAGGCCAGGGCAATGGCAGCATCCTCGGCGGTAGCTGCCCGCACCGCGCGCTCTTCCCCCGCACCCTGTCCCACCACGCCTGCGCTGACCTTGGCACCGAAGGCCCCGAACATCACGTTGGCCAGGGAGCGGTTCATCGCCTTGGTCATGATCCGGGTTAGGATAAAGCCGGCGGCCCCCACCAGGGAGCCACCGATGATAAGGATCATGTTGCCCAACAGGAAGCCGGCGGCGGCGGCGGCCAGCCCCGAGTAGGAGTTCAGAAGCGAGATGACCACCGGCATATCCGCCCCACCGATGGGGATGACCAGCAGGACCCCCAGCAGGAGGCAGACCCCGACCAGGGCGATGAAGACGGGGAAGCTGGGGGTCACGGCCACCAGATAGACGATCATGCCCAGGATACCGAGGAAGATCACGGCGCTAAGAAGGTTCTGGAGCGGGAAGGTGATGGGCCTGGTCTCTACAATCTCCTGCAGCTTGCCAAAGGCGATCATGCTCCCGGAGAAGGTGACCAGACCGATGAGCACACTGAGCGCCATGGTGATGGAGGTACTGGTAGGGATGCCCCCCGCTCCGGGCGAGAGCCTGAAATACTCCGAGATGGCGATGACGCCCGAGGCGGCGCCGCCCAGCCCGTTGAAGATGGCCACCATCTGGGGCATGGCGGTCATCCTGATGGTGCGTGCCAGCACCGCCCCGGCAGCCGAGCCGATGACGACCCCCACCAGGATCATCCCGTAGTTTAGGACCCCCTGGCCCAGGAGGGTCACCACCACGGCGATGAGCATGCCAACGGCCGCCAGGAGGTTCCCGGAACGGGCAGTGGCCGGAGAGCTGAGACGCTTCAGGCCGAAAATGAAGAGGGCGGCAGCAACCAGATAGAACAGCCACTGAATGAACAGCTCGGTCTCGACAGCGAAGCTCGGCAAATCTTACTCTGTCTCCTCTGGTCTCCGCCTGAACATCTGCAGCATGCGGTCCGTCACCATGAACCCGCCCACTACGTTCACGGTGGCCAGGGCCACGGCCAAGAGACCCAGGATGGTGCCGACGGTCATGCTCTGCCCCAGGATCGTAAGAGAGGCTGGGTCCTGCCGCCCGGTAACTAGGAGGGCACCGATGAGGGTGATACCGGAGATGGCGTTGGCGCCAGACATGAGGGGGGTGTGCAGGATGGGCGGCACCTTGGTGATCACCTCAAACCCCACAAACACGGCCAGGACGAAGACGTAGAACGCTACCAGCAGGTTACCCTCTATCATCGAGCTCCTTCACCTCCGTAACGGTGGCACCCCTCAGGTGGCTATGATTCCACCAGGGCGCGGGTGGCCTCGTGCACGATGCGTCCTTGGTGAGTGATGCAGCAGCCCTGGGTGATGGCGTCCTCGAAGTCCAGGTGAAGCTGGTTCTCTTTCGTCAGGTGCTCCAGGAGACTGGAGATGTTCCTAGAGTACATCTGGCTGGCGTGGACCGGCATGGAGCTGGGCAGGTTCAGCGGCCCGTGGATGGTTACCCCGTGCTCGATGACCTCGGCACCAGGCTTGGTCAGCTCGCAGTTGCCGCCCATCTCCGCGGCAATGTCCACAATCACCGAGCCCGGTTTCATATCCGCCACCATCTCCCTGGTGATCAAAATGGGAGCATGTTTCCCCGGCACCAGCGCCGTGGTAATAACGAAGTCGGCCTCCCGCAGGTGCCGTTGGAGCAACTCCCTCTCCCGCCGTTGGGACTCCTCGGAGAGCTCCTTGGCGTAGCCGCTGACGTCCTCAGCCTCCTCGGCCACCGGTTCCGCCTCGAGGAAGGTGGCCCCCAGGCTTTCCACCTGCTCCTTCACTGCCGGGCGGACATCGAAGGCCTGCATCACCGCCCCCAGACGACGGGCGGTGGCGATGGCCTGGAGGCCCGCCACCCCTGCGCCCAGCACCAGTCCCTTAGCCGGAGCGATGGTCCCCGCCGCCGTCATCATCATGGGGAAAAACTTTCCCAAGGAGCTGGCCGCGATGAGGACGGCCTTATAGCCGGCTATGGAGCTCATCGAGGTGAGGGCATCCATCTTCTGCGCCCGGGCGATGCGCGGGAGGCTGTCCATGCTGAAGGCGGTGATCCCCTTCTGGGCCAGCATTTGCACCAGCTCTGGGGTGGTCAAGGGCTGGATGAAGGCGATGAGCACGGTTCCCTCGGCCATCAACTCCACCTCATGTTGGCCCAGGGCCTCGTTCATCACCGGCTGCTGTATCTTCAGGACCACCTCCGCCGCTCCGTAGAGAGCAGCCGCACCGGGAATGACGGTAGCCCCCGCCTCTGCGTACCCTTGGTCCGAAAAAAAGGCGCCCTCTCCAGCGCCCGATTCCACCAGCACCTCCGTGCCCGCTTGCACCAGCCTCACTACCGCTTCGGGGACCAAAGCCACACGGCGCTCATCGGGCACGATCTCTTTCGGCACGGCTACCTTCATCCACTCGTTCCTCTAGCCAGACGACTCCTCAGCTCCTAGACACCAGATGGTGGGGACTGGAAGGATAATACCGTGATAGCATGACCTCTATCTATCACACCGAGCAGCTTGTCCTAGAGACCGTGTGTCACAAGTGAGAAGAAGGGACCGTAGTGCATCTGAGTGTCTCTTCAATGCGCCGTGCCCTGGAACGCTCCCAGACCCTCCATGGGCTCCTACCAGAACCTCCGGCCCCGCCAGCACTACCGCAGTCCAGTCCATCGCGTATCCCTCCGGCACCGAAAACCTCCTCCGCGGGCGCGAAGTCATGGCTGCGAGTTAACGAATCCAGGATACTTTGACCCCTCCCCTGACTGATTACTATACCATCGCCGTCGAAAGCCTGTCAACGAAGGGGGAGCCCTGGGTCATGCCGGGCGGGGGGGTGGGCCTGAAGAGGGGACTAGTACCCCCGGTAGCGGTTAACGATGGGCATGCGGCGGTCGCGGCCGAAGGCCCTGGGAGTGATCTTTACCCCCGGCGGCGCCTGTCGCCGCTTGTACTCGTTGCGGTCCACCGTCTGAATGGCCCGCTGGACCACCTGGGGGTCGAAGCCCATATCCACCATGTCCTCGAAGGTGCGGTCCTCCTCCACATAGGCCCTCAGGATGGGGTCCAGGACCTCGTAGGGCGGCAGGGTATCCTGGTCCCGCTGGTCCGGCTTTAGCTCGGCGCTGGGAGGCTTCTCCAAAACGCTGGAGGGGATGGGCCTGCGCGGGTGGCCGTGGGTGTTGCGCCAGCGGGCCAGCTGGTACACCAGGGTCTTGGGAACATCCTTGATGACGGCAAAGCCCCCAGCCATGTCCCCGTAGAGGGTGGTGTAGCCCATGGCCAGCTCGCTCTTGTTGCCCGTGGTGAGTACCAGCCAGCCGAACTTGTTGGAGATGGCCATCAGCAGGTTACCCCGGATGCGGGCCTGCACGTTCTCCTCAGCGATGTTGGGCTGGGTGCCCTGGAAGTGGGGCTCCACCATGGCCTCGTAAGAGCCGTGGGCGGGCTCGATGGGGATGAGCCACAGCTCTATGCCCAGCTTCTCCGCCAGCACCTTGGCGTCCACCATGCTTCCCTCGGAGGAGTAGCGGGAGGGCATAACTACACCCAGGATGTTCTCCTTGCCCAGGGCGTCCATGGCGATGCAAGCTACCAGTGAGGAGTCGATACCTCCCGAAAGACCGATGAGCACCCGCTGGAATCCACACTTGCGCACGTAGTCCCGGGTGCCCAGGACCAGGGCGTGATACACCTCTCCCAGGGGGTCCAGGGGCTCGATGAGGGGCGAGTCCAGGGGGGGTCGTTGGCGCTGCACGTACTCGGAGACCTGGGTGAGCTGTGGCTTGCCCACGGCCTCCAGGGTAGTGGGGCTCTCCTTGCGGGGGCGCGGGTCCCGCAGGCGGTGGCGGAAGACGGCATCGATATCCAGGTCGGCCACCACTAGCTCTTCCTCGAACTGCTTGCCCCGGGCCACCAGCTCACCCTGCTGGTCGAAGACCAGGGAGCCGCCGTCGAAGACCAGCTCGTCCTGGCCCCCCACCATGTTGACGTAGGCCACGTACAGCTCGTTATCGGAGGCTCGGGTGGCCAGCATCTGCTCCCGTGCGTGGAGCTTGCTCATGTGGTAGGGGGAGCCGTTGATGTTGACGATGAGCTCGGCTCCGGCATCCCGCTGCACCGTGGCGGGACCCACGGCGTACCAGATGTCCTCACAGACGTTGACGCCCACATGGATGCCGTTGATCCGAAAGACGGGGCAGCTCTGGCCACGCTGAAAATACCGCTCCTCGTCGAAGACCCCGTAGTTGGGCAGGTAGATCTTGTGGTATACCCCCGCCAGCCTGCCGTCGTAGGCCACGGCGGCGGCGTTGTAGATGTCGTGGTCGACGTCCACGAAGCCCACCACTAGGGCCAGGCCCTGGGAGTGGGCCACCACCTCCTGCAAGGCCTGGACGTTGGCCTGAATGAAGGAGGACTTGAACAGCAGGTCCTCCGGAGGGTATCCCGGGATAGCCAGCTCGGGGAAGGCCACCAGGTCGGCGCCCAGGGTCCGGGCCTCGTCTATGTAGCGGAGGATCTTCCGGGTGTTGCCCTCCAGGTCCCCCACGGTAGGGTTGATCTGGGCCAGGGCCAGTCGAAAGGTGCGCATTGCCACTCCGTCGCTGGGTCCTTTACGGAAAGTATAGCACATGGCACCGCTCCGGTGCCTGGTGGGTGTAGGCCAAAGGGGGTTGGGCATCGGGTGGGGCTGCTCCAAAAATGCGGCCCCATCGCTGCGTGGGGCCGCTTCTGGTCCCTCGGCATCCTGAACAGGGCTAGGGTCACCTACCCCGGTGGCCCCGGGCCTGGGCCAGCATGGCGTCGCGGCGGGCCCGCTGCTCTTCTCGCGGCGGCGGGGGTGCCACAGTGGGCTTGGCGGCCACCTTCCAGAAGGAGGGGAGGTACTCCTCCCACTCCTGTAGGACCTGCTGGGCCCGAGGGCTGCTGGTCAGCCGGGCGTGGGACTCCAGCAGGGCCTGCACCGTCTCCACGTCGTGCTCCTCTTCCAGCCGCTGGATCTCCACCATCTCGGGGTTGTACTTGCTGGGGAAGCTCTCATCCAGGTCCAGGACGTAGGCCACGCCGCCCGACATGCCGGCGCCGAAGTTACGGCCGGTATCCCCCAGCACCACCACGACCCCTCCCGTCATATACTCGCAGCAGTGGTCGCCGGTGCCCTCCACCACGGCCCAGGTGCCGCTGTTGCGGATGGCGAAGCGCTCCCCGGCGCGCCCGGCGGCGAAGAGGTAGCCGCCAGTGGCACCGTAGAGGACGGTGTTCCCCATGATCACGTTCTCGTGGGGTGGGAAGCGGGCGTCCTCCGGCGGGCGGATGACGATCTGGCCGCCGTGCATCCCCTTGCCTACGTAGTCGTTGGCCTCGCCGATGAGGGTGAGGTTGACACCGGGGACGAGGAAGGCGCCAAAGGACTGGCCCGCCGGGCCCCGGAAGGTGAGGTCGATGCACCCCTCGGGGAGGCCCTGGTCACCGTAGCGGTGGGCGATCTCGCCGGCGATGCGCGCCCCCACCGTGCGGTGGATGTTCTGGATGGGGAGGGCGAGTTGCACCGCCTCCCTTTTCTCGATGGCGGGCCGCACCTGGGACAGCAGCACGTCGTCCAGGGGCACATCGCCCGGGCGGTCGTTGCGCTCCTGGGTGTGGTAGCGGGGCCGGGTGCCCGAGGGGTCCGCCTGGGCCAGCATGGGGGCTAGGTCCAGGGCGTTGGCCTTGGGATGCCCCGGCACCTCGATCTGGCGCAGCAGCTCGGGCCGGCCAATGACCTCCTGCAGGTGGCGGATGCCCAGGGAGGCCATGAGCCAGCGCAGCTCGTCGGCCACGAAGAAGAGGTAGCGGATGGCGTACTCGGGGGTCCCCCAGAACTTCTCCCGGAGCTTGGGGTCCTGGGTAGCTACCCCGACAGGGCAGGTGTTCAGGTGGCACTGGCGGGCCATCTGGCAGCCGATGGCTACCAGGGCGGCAGTGCCAAAGGCGTACTCCTCGGCTCCTAGTATGGCCGCTACCAGCACGTCTCTAGCGGTGCGCAGGGCCCCGTCGGTGCGCAGGGTGACGCGGCCCCGTAGGTCGTTGAGCACCAGCACCTGCTGGGTCTCCGCCAGGCCCAGCTCCCAGGGAGTCCCGACGTTCTTGATGGAGCTGAGGGGTGAGGCACCGGTGCCCCCCTCGTGGCCGGAGATGTGGATGATGTCGGCGTAGGCCTTGGCAACCCCTGCAGCGATGGTGCCCACGCCCGCCTCCGACACCAGCTTCACTGCCACCCTGGCCTGGGGGTTGGCCACCTTCAGGTCGTAGATGAGCTGGGCCAGGTCTTCGATGGAGTAGATATCGTGGTGGGGCGGTGGCGAGATGAGGGTGACCCCCGTCTGGGTGTGCCGGATGAGGGCGATGTGCTCCACCACCTTATGGCCCGGGAGCTGGCCGCCCTCGCCGGGCTTGGAGCCCTGGGCCATCTTGATCTCCAGTTCGTCGGCCATGGCCAGGTATTCGGGGGTCACGCCAAAGCGGCCCGAGGCCACCTGCTTGGTGCGGGAGTTGGCCGAGTCGCCGTTGCGGCGTTCCCGGTAGCGGCGGGGGTCCTCACCTCCCTCGCCCGTGTTGGACTTGCTGCCGATGCGGTTCATAGCGATGGCCAGGGTCTCGTGGGCCTCGGGCGAAAGGGCGCCCAGGGACATGGAGGCCGTGGTGAACTGCTGCACGATCTCCGTGACGGGCTGCACCTCCTCCAGGGGCACGGGCGGCCCCAGAGGCCAGATGTCCAGCAGGGAGCGCAGGTTGATGGGGGGCAGGCTTTGGACCTGCTTTAGGAACTGCTGGTAGTCCTGGGGGTCGTTGGACTGGACGGCCTTGTGGAGGGCCCGCACCATGAAGGGGTTAAAGGCGTGGGGCTCACCCTCCTTCCGGAACCGGTAGTAGCCGTGGTCCTCCAGCTTGGTGCGCTCCTCGGTGGAGGCCCGCCGGTGGCGCTCCAGCACCTCCTCGGCGATCTCGGCGAACCCGATGCCGCTGACCTGGGAGGGGGTTCCCGCAAAGCAGGCGTCCACCACCTCGGGCCCCAGGCCCACGACCTCGAAGATCTGGGCGCCGTGGTAGCCGGAGAGGGCAGAGATACCCATCTTGGACATGATCTTGAGGATCTGCTTCTCCAGAGTCTTCTTGTAGTTGGCCAGGGCCTTTTCCGGGGGGAGCTCAGGGTGGTTGCCCTCGGCCAGCAGGGTGTGGATGCTCTGGAAGGCCAGGTAGGGGTTGATGGCGTTGGCCCCGTAGCCCAAGAGACAGGCCATGTGGTGCATCTCCCGGGGCTCACCGCTCTCGCAGACGATGCTCGCCCGCATCCGCTTGCCCTGGCGGATGAGGTGGTGGTGGACGGCCCCGGTGGCCAGCAGCATGGGGATGGGGGCGTGCTGGGCGTCCACCCCCCGGTCCGACAGGACAAGGATGGACCTGCCCTGGTCCACGGCCCGGCTGGCCTCTGCACAGATGCGCTCCAGGGCGGGCTTGAGGCCTGCTGCCCCCTGGGCTATCTCCAAGAGGCAGGGGATGACGGCCTGCTGGAAGGCAGGGTCCTCCAGGCTCTGTAGCGCTGCCAGATCGTTATCGGTCAGGATGGGGCTGGGGTGAAAGACCAGGTGGGCGTGCTTGGGACTCTCCTCTAGCAGGCTGCGGCGCGGCCCCAGGTAGGTGTTGAGGGACATCACCAGGGTCTCGCGCAGCGGGTCAATGGCGGGATTGGTCACCTGGGCAAACTTTTGCTTGAAGTAGGTGTAGAGCAGCCGGGAGGTAGTGGCGAGAACCCCCAGGGGGGTGTCATCGCCCATGGCGCCGGTGGGCTCCCTGGCCTGGGCGATCATGGGCTCCAAGACCAGGCGGAGCTCCTCGGTGGTATAGTCGAAGATGCGCTGGATCTGCAGGCTGGGCATCTCCTGGGGGAGGGGAGTACCATCCATCCGTTCCACCTGTGTGCTCAAGGGAAAGAGGTGGCGTTGGAGCCACTCACCGTAGGGCTGCCGCTGCGAAAGGGTGTCCTTCAACTGCTGGTTCTTCAGCACCACCCCTCGGGCGGTGTCCACGGCGATCATCTGGCCGGGCCCCAGGCGGCCCTTCTCCACCACGTGGGCATCTTCCCAGTCCAGTACCCCCACCTCCGAGGCCATGCAGATGATGCCGTCGTCCCGGATTTTGTAGCGGGCGGGCCGCAGGCCGTTGCGGTCCAGGGTAGCCCCCACGATAACACCGTCGGAGAAGGCCAGGGCTGCGGGGCCATCCCAGGGCTCGCTGATACAGGCGTGGTACTCATAGAAGGCCCGCCAGCGGGGGTCCAGGTTGGGCATGTTCTCCCAGGCCTCGGGGACCTGCATGGTCATGGCGTGCAGGATGTCACGGCCCGAGAGCACCAGGGCCTCCAGCACGTTATCCAGGCAGGCCGAGTCGGAGCCGCCCGCCTGGATGATGGGCACGAGCTTGCTCACCTGCTCGCCCCAGACCTGGGATTGGAGCCCCGGCTCCCGGGCCTTGATGAGGTTGCAATTGCCTTGCAGGGTGTTGATCTCGCCGTTGTGGGCCAGGAACCGGAAGGGCTGGGCCAGCCGCCAATTGGGGAAGGTGTTGGTGCTATAGCGCTGGTGGAGCACCGCCAGGGCCGTCTCGAACTCGGGATCCTCCAGGTCCCGGTAGAAGCGCGCCAGCTGGGGGGCCACCAGGAGCCCCTTGTACACCACGGTCCGGTTGGAGAGGGAGGGGATGTAGAAATCCTTCAGGTGCTGCTCCTCCGCCCAGGCCTCCATCTCCTTGCGGGCCAGGTAGAGGGCACGCTGGAACGCTTCCTGGGCCATGCCCGGAGGGCGGCCCGCCAGGAGGTGGACAATGAAGGGCACCATGGAGGCGGCCTGCTCTCCCAGGGCCGAGTCGTCGAGAGGCACCTCCCGCCAGCCGAAGAGGGGCAGGCCATAGCGCCCCAGGACCTGCTCCACCATCTGGGTGGCGCGCTGGCAGGCCTCGACGTCCCTGTTAGGGAGGAAGAAGACCCCCACCGCCAGGTCGGGGCCCTTCTGGGGTGGCCGGTGCCCCAGCCGCTCCAGCTCCCGGTGGAAGAGCTTGGCAGGGATCTGGGTCAGGACACCCGCTCCATCGCCGGTCTTGCCGTCGGCACTGACGGCACCGCGGTGGGTCAGGTTGACCACGGCCTCCAGGGCCATCTGAAGGATGGCGTGGCTGGGCTGGCCGGAGATGTTGGCGACAAAGCCAACACCACAGCTATCGTGCTCAAATTCTGGGCGGTAGAGGAGCCGCATTCCGGTGCCCTTTCCCCGTAGCTTTTCGGAAAAGGAGAGTCCTATTGTATCTCGCTGTGTCAAGAGGACGTCGAGTATCTAATTGTAACAAATTTCACTGATGTAAAGTAGCCCTCTCCGACACGGAACTTCAGGGGGGTCAAGACCAGCGCGGGAGGTGAGGGAGGTCCCGTCTCAAACGGTGATCCTAAAGGATGGGGAGGTAGCGCTTCAGCTCGTAGTCCGTCACCTGGGAGCGATACTGGTCCCACTCGATCCTCTTGTTGCGGAGGAAGCTGTGGAACACGTGGTCGCCCAGGGCCTTCCGGACCACCTGGCTCTGTTCCGCCAGGTAAACGGCCTCGATGAGGCTGCCCGGGAGTAGGCCGATGCCCCGGGCCTGGCGCTCCTCCTCGGTCATCTCATAGACGTTCTGCTCCACGGGCGGAGGGGGCTCGTATTTGTTCTCAATGCCTTCCAGGCCGGCGGCCAGCATGACGGCGAAGGCCAGGTAGGGGTTACAGGCGGGGTCGGGGGCCCGGTACTCGATGCGCACCGATGACTCCCGACCGGGGCGATAGGCCGGGACGCGGATGAGGTCGGAGCGGTTGATGCGAGCCCAGGACAGGTACACGGGGGCCTCGTAGCCGGGTACCAGGCGCTTGTAGGAGTTGACCCATTGGTTGGTGACCGCTGTGATCTCTGGAGCATGGTGCAGAAGACCGGCGATGTAGTGCCGCGCCAGCGTGGACAGCTTCAGGGGGTCCTTCTCATCGTAGAAGGCGTTCCGGTCGCCCTTGAACAGGGACTGGTGGACGTGCATGCCGCTCCCGTTGGCGTTGGCAATGGGTTTGGGCATGAAAGTGGCGTGGACATCGTGGCGCTGGGCTACCTCCTTGACCACCAGCCGATACAGCATGACCGTGTCCGCCATGGTCAGGGCATCGGTGTAGCGCAGGTCAATCTCGTGCTGGCTGGTAGCCACCTCGTGGTGGCTGTACTCCACCGGGGTGCCCAGCTCCTCCATGGTCAGCACCGTCTCCCGCCGCAGGTCTGTAGCCAGGTCGAGGGGGGTCTGGTCAAAGTACCCGCCCTGGTCTAGTACCTCGACGCCCTGTGCGTTCTTGAAGTAGAAGTACTCCAGTTCCGGTCCTACGTAGTAGGTGAAACCAAGTTGGGTGGCCCGCTCCAGGTTCTGCTTCAGCACGTAGCGGGGGTCCCCCTCGAAGGGACGGCCATCGGGCAAGAGAATGTCGCAGAACATGGCAGCCACCGCATTCTGGCGGGGCCGCCAGGGGAGGATGTGAAAGGTGGTGGGATCGGGGAGGGCTACCATGTCACTCTCGTCAATACGGGCAAACCCCTCGATGGACGACCCGTCGATGCCCATGCCGATCTCCAGGGCGGTCTCCAGCTCCGCCATGGTGATGGCGAACCCCTTCAGCGACCCCAGGATGTCGGTGAACCACATACGGATAAACCGGACGTCGTTCTCCCCGGCCGACTTGAGGACGTACGCTTTGGCTTCGTCCCGGTCCAGCATCGCTCCCCTCCCTAGCAGGAGTTAACAGTCTCCACCTCTGTTCGCAGCGGTCTCCTGGTCTGGGCGACGGACCGCTACAGAACGGGAAGCAGAGTCATGATACGGGGTCATGAAGCCCCCCGTCAATGAGGAGCTTCGCTGCTTCTGTAGGAAGTGGGGAGCAAGGCAGGGGCAGGCCTCAAATCGCCTGCTCCCCCTGCTCTCCCGTCCGCACGCGGATTACCTGGGCCACGGGGGTGATGAAGATCTTGCCGTCGCCGATGTTCCCCGTGCTGGCGCTCTCCATAATGACGGTGCACACCTTCTCCACGTCCTGGTCCCGGACCACCAGCTCCAGCTTCACCTTGGGGAGCATATCAATGACGACGCTGGCGGCGCCCCGTGCCTGGTACACGACACCCTTCTGGACGCCGCGCCCGGTGACCGGCGCCACGTTCAGCCCGATAAACCCCGCCTCAGCCAGGGCATCCTTGACTGCGTTCAATTTCTCTGGCCGGATGATGGCCTCAACCTTCTTCATAGAAGAGCCTCCTCCTTGCAGCACTACTTATAGTACTATGGTAGCACTACTCGGAGCACCTGTCTCCGTGGGGTTTCAACCCTACTCAAAGCGATAGGCCGGCTCACCATGCTGGGACAGGTCCAACCCCATCTCCTCTTCCTCTTCAGAAACGCGCACGCCGATGGTGTACTTGAGGGCCAGGAGAATGACCAGGGTTGCTCCAAAGGCCCAGCCCCATGCTGCCAGGACACCAATGACCTGCCTGCCGAATTGGGTCAGGACCGAGACGTCAGAGGTGTACACCGCCCCGGTAACGCCCATGGTGAAGAAGAGACCGGTGGCCAGCGCCCCCCAGGTCCCGCCTATGCCATGTACACCCCAGACGGCTAACGAGTCGTCGACCTGGAGCCTCTGGAGCTGTTGGACCGCGAGGTAGCAGAACACACCAGCCCCGATGCCGATTAGGACGGCAGGCATGGGGCCGACAAATCCCGATGCCGGCGTGATAGCTACCAGCCCTGCCACCGCTCCCGAGGCGGCGCCGATGATGCTGGGCTTTTTCCCGAAAATCCAGGACATGGTCACCCACGCTACCAGAGCGGCGGCCGCTGCGGTGTTGGTGACCACAAAGGCGCTGGCGGCCGACTCGCCCGCTGCCAGGGCACTCCCGGCGTTGAACCCGAACCATCCAAACCACAGCAGGGCTGCCCCGAGAACGACCATGGGGACGTTGTGCGGTTCCATGGGCTCTTGTTGGAACCGGAGCCGACGGCCAAAGACGACCCAGGCCGCTGCCAGGGCAGCGACTCCGGAGCTGATGTGAACCACCGTGCCACCAGCGAAGTCCAGTACACCCAGTTTGCCCATCCAGCCGCTGGCCTCACCGTCTGCGCCGATGGACCAGACCCAGTGGGCCAGGGGTGCGTACACGATGGTGATCCAGAGAACGATGAAGATCACAAAGGCGTTGAACTTCATCCGCTCGGCGAACGCCCCGGTAATCAGGGCTGGCGTGATGATGGCAAACATGAGCTGGAACACCATGAACGCCTGGTGGGGTATTGCGCCTCCGCCGTAGAAGGAAACGGGCTCCGTGGTCACGTCCCGGAGTCCAGTCCAGTTCAAGCCGCCCACGAGGCCTCCCAGGGTAGGCCCAAAGGCAAGGCTGTATCCCCACAACACCCAGACCACGCTGACTATCCCGATAATCATGAAGCTGTGCATAACGGTTGCGGCAGCATTCTTTCTCCTTACCATGCCCCCGTAGAAGAAGGCGACGCCCGGGGTCATGATCAACACCAGGGCTGCCGCGGCCAGGACCCACGCCGTGTCACCCGCGCTGATGGTGGACTCAGGCATACGAGAACCTCCTTGGCACGTTGGTGGCTGACACTTCTTTGCATCTTCGCTGAGCCGGTAAGGTCTTCACGGCCGTCACAGGTGGCACACGCTGAGACTTGGATTTGTTTAAGAATTGGTTTAATTTTTTGTTGAAAATCTCTTGACTTCCTTTGCTGAGGGGAGCAAGCTAGAGGTGAGCGCTTTGCTCGCAGAGTTTCGACATCTTTCTGCTCTCCTCCCTCCTCTCAGCAGGCCCCCGCTTCACTAGCGGGGGTCTTGCTTGTGTAGCCAGGGGATGAGGGCTTTCCCTCACCTCGCCAGATCCGGGAGCAGGGTGAGCTCCAGGTGGCGCAGCCGGACCTTGCACTCCAGGCACCAGGGGTTGCCGTCCTCCATCGGGTGGCTTCGGACGGAGGCCGACTCCAGCGCGCCCTCCGCGTTGCGGAAGACCCGCTCCGGGAAGGCGGTACCGCACAGACGGCACTGAGTCACCACCGTGGTCACATTCACTGGCTGCCTCCGTCTCCGCCGGGGAAGCCCCGGCCCGGGGTTCAATTCTTTCTGGTATGTAGCTTGCAAGAGCGGTGTTTCCGAAGGATTTCACCCGTGTTAACAAATTGTTACAAACTTCACGAAGTGGGGG
>JBHIBI010000009.1:0-16642 GCA_046758985.1 Dehalococcoidia bacterium | reverse complement strand
TCAACTAAGGGGAGAGCAGTATGGAGAGCGGCATGTTGATAGCTGACTCAATTATTCTATCCCTAATTCTCCTCTTCGTCTCCATTTTCATTATGGCTTTCTTTACTAGTTCAGAGACAGCCTTTATCTCTTTGCAGAAGTTTCGTTTAAGGCATTTGGTAAGCACTGAGAAGAATACCAGAGCTAAGCGAGTAGCCAAGATAATGAAGCGAACTGAGAGATTTCTTACTACTGTGCTTGTGGGTACCAATTTCGCTCATGTTGCCGCCGCCTCTTTAGGTACAGCGATAGCGATCTCCCTCATTGGGGGAAAGAGTGCCGTTCTTATTGCCACGGCGGCAGTAACAATCTTGCTTCTCATTTTTGCGGAGATCGGTCCTAAGACCTTAGCCGCTCGGCATGGAGAGCGGATGGCTCTCATGTACGGGCATCCCATTGAGGTTCTGATAAAGGTGTTCTACCCTATAATCGTTGTATTTGAGCAGTTTGGGAATCAGGTAGCACGATTAGCGGGAGGGAAGCATCCGACTCAGACGTTGATCAATGAAGATGAAATTCGGGCTGCGATTATGACCGGGGTTGAAGAGGGGATGGTGGAGAAAACTGAAGCTAAGATGTTGAGCAGAGTTTTCGAATTTGGAGATCGCCGGGTAGTTGAGGTCATGACGCCGCGTCCTGAAATCGCTTGGGTGGAGAGTGGGATTACGCTTGCTGATTTCCTCCTGACCTATTCTCAGACACCCCATTCCCGCATTCCCGTTTACGAGGATACCATCGAAAACGTAGTCGGGATCCTTTGGATGAAGGACGTGCTTATGGCTCAAGC
Organism: Dehalococcoidia bacterium; assembly: GCA_046758985.1. Taxonomy (GTDB): domain Bacteria; phylum Chloroflexota; class Dehalococcoidia; order Lucifugimonadales; family JBHIBI01; genus JBHIBI01. The sequence continues at coordinate 15,816 of JBHIBI010000009.1, read as the reverse complement.
CAAAGGAGAAATAAGCGCTGAAAGTTCTATCTCTAAGCTAGCACGCCCGGCCTCCTTTGTTCCTGAAAGCAAGCTTGTTAAAGAGCTTTTCACTGAAATGCAAGAGGCAGGACGTCAGATAGCTTTAGTTGTGGATGAGTTTGGTGGGATAACGGGTTTAGTCACCATGGAGCAGCTCTTAGAAGAGATTGTAGGCGATATGGGCGATGAACTGAGGGGAACAGAGAGGACGTTTCAGACCATCGATGAACGTGCTTTCGAGATCGACGGAAGCATGAGAATCGATGAAGCTAATGAAGAACTTGGCTTAAAACTTCCCAAAGGGGATTATGAGACTGTAGCTGGGCTTATTCTGAATCTCTTGGGACACATTCCTAGAGAGGGAGAAGGATTAAAGCATGGTGAACTGACATTAGTGATTAAGGAAATGAAAGGGGTTAAAGTTGGGAAGATTTTAGTCAGGAGTGATTAACCTACAACAGGTTATGTCGTAATGAAGAAGCGGGCCAAAGAACAAGAGCTGTAGGAACAATCCTAAGCAAAAGAGGAACGATATAATGCTAGACAGCTCTACGACGTTATTCTTAGTCCTCTTTCTTGGCTGCTTGGTCCTCTCTGCCTTCTTTTCCAGTGCGGAGACAGCCTTTTTCTCTTCGCAAAAGCTTCATATAAGACATTTGGCAAGCACTAAGGCGGTTGCCGGAGCTGAGCGGGTGGCCCGGATGATGGAGCAGCCTGAGAGGTTTCTTACCACTGTGCTTTTGGGCAATACGTTCGTTAACACTGCCGCCGCCTCTTTAGGTACAGCGATAGCGCTCTCCCTCATTGGGGGAGAGAGGGCAGTTCTTGTTGCCACGGGCTCAGTAACAACCTTGCTTCTTGTTTTTGGGGAGATCGGTCCTAAAACCCTAGCCGCACGGCATGGAGAGCGAATGGCTCTCATGTATGGGCATTCCATCGAGCGTCTGATGAAAATTTTCCATCCCGTAATAGCTATATTCCTCTGGATAGGAGATCGGACAGCGCGCTTCATAGCAGGCAAGCCTATGCCTCGGGCCTTGGTTAGTGAAGCTGAGATTCGGACTGCAATTATGACCGGGGTTGAAGAGGGAACCATGGAAAAACGCGAAGCTAAGATGTTGGGCAGAGTTTTCGAGTTTGGAGATCGTCGGGTAGCTGAGATCATGACGCCGCGTCCTGAAATCGCTTGGGTGGGGAAAGGGAGTACTCTTGCCGATTTCCTCCTTATCTATTCTCAGACTCCCCATTCCCGCTTTCCCATTAAGGAGGATGCCATCGAAAACGTAGTCGGTATCCTTTGGATAAAGGACGTTTTTCTGGCTCAAGCAAAAGGAGAGATCGGCCCTGAAACCTCTGTGTCCGAACTGGCACGTCCGGCTTACTTCATTCCCGAAAGCAAGCTTGTTAAAGAGCTCTTCACTGAAATGCAAGAAAAAGGTCACCAGATGAGTATAGCTGTAGATGAGTTTGGCGGGGTGGCCGGCCTGGTGACGCTGAAGCAGCTCGTGGAGGTGATCGTGGGCCCCGTGGGCGAGGAGGGAGAGCCCGCAGAGGAGGAGTTTACCGCTGTTGACGAGCATACCTACTCGGTAGACGCCAGCATGGGCATCGCCGAGGCCAACGAGAGGCTGAGCCTTCAGATCCCTGAGGGGGACTACCAGACGGTGGCGGGCTTCATCCTGGAGCAACTGGGACGCATTCCTCAGGTGGGTGACTACTTCCATTACCAGGGCCTGCGTTGGGAGGTCAAGGAGATGGAGGGGGTCAAGCTGGAGCGCGTTGAGGTGCGCCGGGTGGGGCAGCCTATCGGGCAGGGTGGGGTGTAGGGCCACTCTTGCCCTCCTCCAACAGGGGTGCGCGGGCCAGGTGTGGTATGCTTGGGGCTGTGGAAGACCAGGCCTGAGTCCCGTCTATGATCCTTTTGGGGGAAAACTGCGTCAGGGGGTCCTATGGTCACGAGGCCCCGGGTCATGAAGGGTGTCGTCCTGGCGGCCGGTGTTGGCCGGCGTCTGCGGCCAATGACGCTTGGCCGCCCCAAGGTGCTGTTGCCCGTGCGGGACAAGCCCCTGATCTCTTACCCTATCGAAGCCCTGGTGTCCGCAGGGATCACCGAGATAGCGGTGGTGGTAGGCTATCAGGCGCCTACGGTCATGGCCGAGCTTGGAGACGGGAGTCGGTTTGGAGGTCGCTTGAAGTATGTGGTGAACCCCCACTACTGGGGAGGGAACGCCCTTTCGGTGCGGTGCCTGAAGCAGTGGACCGCCGGGGAACCCTTTGTCCTCTGTATGGGGGACCACATCATCGAACCAGCTCTGGTCTCCCGCCTGTTGGCTACCTCGTTCATCACGGAGACCCTCTGTGTGGACCTAGCCCTTAGAGAGGGCTATCAGGCTGCTGAGGCCACCAAGGTCTTGGTGGATGCCAGGGGTTGCATCCAGCGGATAGGCAAGGAGCTGATCTCCTGGAACGCCCTGGATACCGGAGCGTTCCTCTTGACCCACCGCTTTATCGAGGCCATCGAGGAGCTGTTTCCTGAGAGGGGTTTTGCTGTGGAGATCAGCGATGTCATTCGATGGCTGGTGAGCCGGGGCCACCGGTTCGCCACCTGCGAGGTCACCGGTTGCTTTTGGGCGGACGTAGACACCGAGGAGGACTTCAACCTTGTCGGAGCCTAGGGCAAACGTGGACACGGTGTATGACGGCTTTGTCTCCCGACATCTCAACCGAAGGCTATCGGAGCCTGTAGCCCGGGTGCTGGCCAAGACGCCAGTCACGCCGAATCAGGTGACCTTGGGCGCGGCGGGGATCGGGGTCTTGTCCTTTGTGAGCTTCGTTCTGGGCTACCATTTGCTGGGAGGCGTCTTGGCCCAGGTCTCCTCCATTGCCGACGGCGTAGACGGTGGGCTGGCTAGGGCCAAGAATATGGCTTCCCCCTTCGGCGGTTTTCTCGATGCTGTGCTCGACCGGTATGTCGATGGCCTGATCATCCTGGGTATGGTCCTCTGGTCCGTCACGCACGAGGCCTATCCTGGCATCTGGGTGGTGGGTTTCTTGGCGGTGGTAGGAACCCTGACCCTCAGCTACACCAGGGCCAGGATCGATAGCAGGCAGCGGGCCCTCCTCGACAAAGGGTGGCTGTCGCTGGCCTCCCGGGATAATCGGCTCTTTTTGGTTATGCTGGGGGGCCTTCTGGGCCAGGGCTATCTTGCCCTTCTGTTCTTGGCGGTTCTGACCAACGGGACCGTCCTCGCCCGGCTGCTGTACAGCCTGTGGCACCTCAAGGCGGAGGGGAGTCGGTCCCCAGAAGCTGCCTCAGCGGCTGGCGAGGAGGAGAGGGCTTCGCCTCCCCATGCCAGGTTCAATCCCTAAAAAGGCCCTCCCGGTTTTCGGGGAAAGAATCGTGGGAGGAGAGCGTGAGTCAGGAGATCAAGGTTGCCCTGAAGCTGAACATGTACGGCCATGCCCTGGACACCTCCTTTGAGGCCTTCCAGCGGCTGGCTCTTCAAGCGGAGGCGGTGGGCTTTGACGGTGTTTTCGCTGTTGACCACCTGCACTTCCCAGCGGAGCGCATCGCGGGGTACACCCAGGAGGACCCCACCAAGCCCTACTTCCTGGAGACCTGGACGGCCCTGGCGGCCCTGGCTGCCGTTACTACCCGGGTGAGGCTCGGACCCCAGGTGTCGCCTCTCACCTTCCGGCACCCCGCGATGCTGGCCAAGATGGGCAATACTATCGACCACATCTCTCGTGGCCGGCTCATTCTGCAACTGGGCACTGGCTGGCAGAAGGAGGAGCATCAGGCCTACGGCCTCCCCTTCGACGAGCGGTTCGCTCCTCGCTACCAGCGGCTGCTGGAGGGAGTGGAGGTCATCAAGCGGCTGTGGACGGAGGCGGGGCCGGTGGGTTACCAGGGCCAGCACTTCACCCTTGAGGGGGCCTCCTTCTGGCCCAAGCCGGTGCAGCGGCCTCACCCGCCCATCTGGTTCGGGGGGTCCGGGCGGAAGATGCGGGCGGTGGTGGCCCAGTACGGCGACGGCTGGTGTCCTGCCATGCCCCATCATGCTGGCGTAGGGCTGGAGGCCTACCAGGAGGGGCTGCGAGAGATCAGGGAGCTGGCCCAGGCCCATGGCCGGGACCCCGATGGGATCACCCCGGGGATCCTCTACCCCACAGCCATCCACGGGGACCGGGCCAAGGCTGCGGAGATGGCCTCATCCATGCTCCGCCGCGCCGACTTTGCCCACTTCTCCCTGGAGGGTCTCCGGAGCAGCGGCATCGTCCTCTACGGCAACCCCGACGACTGTGTCCGGAGCCTGGAGGCCTACGTGAAGGCGGGGGTGCGTTACTTCACCCTCAACTTCGTCCCCTTCTCCGACCTGGACGCCGCCATGCGGGGCATGGAGCTCTACGCCACCAGGGTGCTGCCCCGCGTCAGTCCGGTGTAGCCGACCACTTCAGGCGAGGAGCCGTTCGTCGTAGGGGGCCCGGGTCAGCAGCTCTGCGCCATCGGGCGTGACGGCCACCACATCCTCCAGCCGCACCCCTCCCCCACCGGGCACGTCGGGGACCAGGATGGTGGGCACCACCGCTAGGGTCATCCCCGCCTCCAGGGTCAGCTCCGGCGTCGGCGAGCCGGGTGGAGCGATGAAGGGCGCCTCCGCGTAGCCCACACCGATGCCGTGGGCGATGACCATCTTCTGCATGTAGCCGTAGTAGGGGCTGCGCTGATAGGGCCCCTCGGCGGCCTGCTGGACCGTCTGGGCGGGGACACCCGCCCGCATGGCGTGGATGGTGGCCCAGTGGGTCTCGTAGACTGTCCGGTAGATAGCCCGCTGCTGCTCATTGGGCTGGCCGCAGACCACGGTACGGGCGGCCTCGGAGAAGAGGCCGTTGAAGCAGGCCCCCAGGTCCATGGACACCAGGTCGCCATTCTGGAGCATCCGGTCTCCGGCAAACCGCTGCATGGGCGAGGTGTTGGGCCCCGAGGCCACAATGAGGTTGCACTGGGGAATCTCCGCCCCGAACTGGTAGAAGATGTACATGACCTCCGCCAGGACCTCGCACTCCCGGATGCCGGGCTCGATGGCCTGGATGGCGACGTCGAAGGCCAGGTCCACGACAACCGAGGCGCTGCGCATCAGCTCCAGCTCCTCCTCACTTTTCACCATCCGCGCCTCCCGCATGCAGGGGCTCACGTCCACCAGCTCCGCCTCGGGGAAGAGGCCCTGGAGGTTCCTTAGGGCCCCCACGGTGGCGATGTCCACCCCCAGCCGTCCCGACTGGAACCCTAGCTCCTCCAGACCCTGCCGGATGGGCTCCAGGGCGGATGGGGGTGCCTGCTCGTTGACCACCGCCGTGGGGAACTCGCGGACGTTCTCCGGCCTCAGCCAGTACATGGTGGCCCGGCGATGGGGTGTGTCGTCCTGGTGGACCAGGCAGATGACCTCATCGGAGAAACGGGTGATCAAGGCGGCCTGCCGCAGCAGAAAGTTGGGGGCCCAGAGGGGGCGCAGGCCGGCGATGTAGCGGGTGTTGGCGTACTCGAAGGCAAGGACAGCGTCCAGGGAGTGTCGTTCCATGGCCTCGCGCACCCGGGTGAGCCGCTTCTGGCGCATGGCATCGAAGTCCACCCGCCGGGTCCAGTCCGTGCTGAAGTACATGGTCACCACCTCCTGGGTCTACCAGGGCCCTGGCCTTGCTCGTCGGGGCTGTGCCTCCACCCAGGAAGCTTGACATAACAGGCCAAGGGACTCACTCCTCCAGGGACAGCACCACCTTGATGATGCCGTCCTCCCGCCGATGGTACATCTCGAAGGCCCGTTGCACCTGGCTGAAGGGCAGCCGGTGGGTGATGAACTGGGCCGGGTCCATCCAACCTCGCTCCCTCAGGGCCACCATCTCCTGGATGTAGGTGCCAATCTGGTCGCCGCGGCCCGGGGCGGTGCAGATGGTGTTGAGTTCCCGGGTGCGCAGCGTGCGGAAGTCCACGGGTACCAGCTCCTCCTCCGTGGTGCCAAAGAAGACGACGGTTCCCCCGTGCCGGGCGAACCGGGGGGCCTGCTGCACCGTCTCTACCTCGCCGGCGGCCTCGATCACCACGTCGGCCATCTCGCCCCGGGTCAGCTCCTCCACGGCCTGAAGGGCGGGGACGCGCGCGGCGTTCAGCGTGTGGGTGGCCCCCAGCCGCCGCGCCCGCTCCAACCGGTAGTCCTCCAGGTCGGTGACGATGATCTCCCGGGCCCCCAGCCGCTCCATGAAGAGGGTCTGGCAGAGGCCGATGGCTCCCTGTCCCAGGATCACCACCCGCTTTCCCACCACATTGCCTATCTGCCTGCACGTGGGGAGGATGGTCGCCGGGGGCTCGCACATCAGCCACCCCTCCAGGTCGTTGTCCTGGGGCACCACGGCTAGTCGGTTCGGGGGGACGGCCAGGTACTCCACCAGCCCCTGAAGGGAGTGGGGGTGGACGACGACCCGCTGGCCCTCCTGGACCTGGGTGCAGCGGCTCTCCACTACCGTGCCAGCGCACTCGTGGCCCGAGAGGCCCACGGGCAGGGGGTAGCGCTCTTCTGGGAGGGTGGGCCGGAAGGCCCGGCGCAGGTCCGAGCCGCATACGGAGACCCGCTGGATGTGGATGAGACACTCCCCCTCTTTGGGGGAGGGGGTCTCCTCCTCCACCAGGGCGTATCGCTGAGGGCCTACCAGCCGCGCCGCCTTCAACCCCTACCTCCTGCGAAGGGACTCCGTGCCTCGTGCCAGGCAGCAGGAGCATACCCCATCAAGGGGCCTGGGGCAAGCGGCGTGCACCCTCGGTTGACACGCCTGGAGCCCGATGCTATAACTGCTGTGCCCGTGACGCCACGTTGAGCGGCGGACGTTTCCAGAGTCAGGGGCATCTCCAGGGCGGGCGTTTCTGACCTGAGTCCCCCGATGTATCGGGGGAAAGGGCGTTGTCCTGAGGTCTTCGACTGAGCTCAGACGAAGTCCTCGTGGAAGGGGGAGAGCATGAAGCTGGCGCGGTTTGTTGCCCAAGGAACGGTCTCGCTGGGGGTTGTGGAGGAGGAACGCGTCGAGGTGATCCAGGGGGATCCCTTTGGCGAGTTCCAGGAGACCGGCACCAGCTATCCCCTCAGCGAGGTGAGGCTGCTGGCACCCTGGATCCCGGGGAAAATGCTGGCCGCTGCCCGTAACTATCACAGCCATGCCCGGTGGTCGGGGCGGGAGGTCCCTGCGGCCCCAGAGATGTTCTACAAGGTACCCTCTTCGGTCATCGGTCCCGGGGAGGCCATTGTGCTCCCTCAAGGCACGGAGCACGTGGACGAGGAGGGGGAGCTGGTGGTGGTCATGGGCAAAAGGGCCAGAAAGGTGTCCCCGGAGCGGGCCCTGGACTACGTCTTCGGGTACACCTGCGGCAACGATGTCAGCGCCCGGGACTGGCAGCGTAACGACCGGCAGTGGTGGCGGGCCAAGTCCGCGGACACCTTCTCGCCGCTGGGGCCGGTTATCGTGACGGGCCTGGATCCGGCGAAGCTGGAGCTGATCATCCGGGTCAACGGAGAGGAGCACCGGCGGAGCACTACGGATCTCCTGGTCTTTGATGTGCCCACCATGATCAGCTACATCAGCCAGGTGGTGACCCTGGAGCCCGGGGATATGATCTTCACCGGCACGCCGGGGGCCCCTCGCACGCTGCAACACGGCGACGTGGTGGAGGTGGAGGTCCCAAAGATTGGGGTGCTGCGGAACCCCGTGGTGGCCGAGGGCATGGCCGGCAAGTAGTCCAGCGCATGGGTACAGAGAGGAAAGCAGAGCGTCCCTGGAGGGTTGTCTTCAGCCAGCGCCTGGGGCGCCCTCTTCCCTGGGAGGAGGAGGCCCTGGTGGCGGCCGGGGCCTCGGTGGAGGTGGCGCCCTTGTGGACGGAGGAGGAGATCCTGCGCCACGCCACCGATGCCGATGCCTTCATCCTTGGTACGGTGGAGCCCTTCAATCGCCGGGTCATCCAGGGGCTCTCCCGGTGCCGGGTGGTCAGCCGCCGTGGTGTGGGCATCGACAACGTGGACACGGCAGCGGCCACGGAGGAGGGCATCTTCGTGGCTTATGTCCCCGACGCCAGCATCGCCGAGGTCTCGGACCACGCCCTGGCCCTGCTGCTGGCCCTGGCCCGCAGGGTGCTGCCGCTGCACCAGGCCATCAAGGCGGGGCTGTGGCGCAAGGACTCCACCGTGGTGGCCGACACCCGCGAGCCCATCGAGCGGCTCAGCCAGCAGACCCTGGGTATGGTGGGCATCGGGCGCATCGGCCTGGCCCTGGCCCAGAAGGCCCGGCCCCTGGGGCTGCGGCTCCAGGCCTACGACCCCTATGTGGACCCCCAGGTGGCCGCCCAGCACCAGATCCAACTGGTGGGGTTTGAGGAGTTGCTCCGGGAGTGCGACCTGTTCAGCATCCACACTCCCCTCACGGAGGCCACCTACCACCTCTTTAACGACCACGCTTTCTCTCTCATGAAGCCCACCGCCTTTCTGGTCAACACCGCACGGGGGGAGCTGGTGGATAGCCAGGCGCTGTACCGTGCCCTCTCTCAGGGGAGGATCGCCGGGGCGGCCCTGGACGTGACCGAGCAGGAGCCACTGCCTCCCGATGACCCGCTCCTCACGTTGGACAACCTTTTTCTCACGGGCCACTCCGCATTCTACAGCCGGGCGGCCGCAGATGACCTGCGGCATCGTTCCGTGGAGGCGGTGGTCCTGGCAATTCAGGGGAGGGTCCCTCCGCACCTGGCCAATCCCGAGGTATGTAGCCGTCCCAACCGGCGGATTCCCGGGGACCCTTGATCTGCCGCAGGGGGCTTGTTTCCTGCTCCCTTGGTATCCTTTGCGGATGACTCCAAGGTCTCTGACGGGGCCCGTACAAGGCCCAGAACCTGGAAGGAGGTTGGTATGGCCGGTGAAGAGGAACGCCTGCGCAAGGCGCAGGAGGTGCGCGCCGCTCTCTTCGGCCCCGACTACCGGGGCCCGGCGGCACCCATCCCCAAGGAGCTGCCCTACGACGAGTTCGTGCGCCTGTTCCCCGGGTGGGCCTTTGGCGAGATCTACCAGCGGCCCTTCCCCGACCTCAAGACCCGCATCCTGCTCAATCTGGTCATCCTGACGGCCCTAGGGAGCCGGCAGCACGAACTCCAGGGGCATATCAAGGCGGCCCGTCACAACAACTTCACCCGGGAGCAGATCATCGACGTGCTGCTGCATGTGGCCATCTACGCGGGCATCCCCGCGTGCTTAGAGGGGCTGGCCGTCGCCCGGCAGGTCTTCGATGAGGAGGACCGGGGGTAGGGTCCTAGCGGGAGGGCTAGGGTGCTGGCTTGACCGTGGGTACGCCTCGTCTTAAGATGACATCAGGCGGGGCGTAGCGCAGGGGCAGCGCGCGTGGTTTGGGACCACGAGGTCGGCGGTTCAAATCCGCCCGCCCCGATATTCGTTTGACAGAAAGGCTGAGGGAGGGCACCATGCCGACCATTGATGTGCTGGTTCACGGGTACAACTTCCGTACCGACGTGGGGATCCCCGGTTTCTGTAGCATCATCCTTGTCCAGGGGCAGAGGCGGACCCTCGTGGACGTGGGACACGTGGGCCGGCGCATCTTCCTGGAGGCGGCTCTTCAGGAACGCGGCCTGACGCCCGCCGATATCGACGTGGCGGTGATGACTCACGCCCACTGGGACCACAACCAGAACTACGACCTCTTCGAGCACGCCCCCTTGCTCATCCACCCGTGGGAGCGGAAGTACGCCCATCGCCCCCACCGCAACGACTGGGCTACCCCCGGGTGGACCGGCGCCATGATCGATCACCATCCCACCATTCAGGAGGTGGAGGAGGGGTATGAGATCGAGCCGGGGGTGCGGATTCTACACACCCCGGGCCACTCGCCAGGGAGCATCTCCGTGCTCGTGGAGACCAAGGAGGGCCTGTGCGTCCTCACGGGGGACGTCTTGCACTACTCCAGCATAGCCCTGACCCGTAGGAACCCCCTGGTCTTCTGGAGCGAGGAGGAGGCCACCCGGAGCATCAACCGGATTCTAGAGACGGCCGACGCAATCTACCCCGGGCATGACCAGCCCTTCCGGGTGGTGCAGGGCAACATCGAGTACCTGGTGCCGATGAAGATGACCATTTCGGGCGTGCGGCCCGATGACCCGGGTCTTGCGTTCGATACCTCGCCCCGTCCCGTCTGGATCATGCCCGGCATCGAGGAGCAGTCGGTCCAGTCTCTGGGCTAGGCTGCGCTTGATTGCCGACGGCCCATCCCGGCGAGACCAACGGTCCCCACTGGGACCAAGCTACGCACCGGAGGTGGAGGCTATGCCAAAGATGACCGGCTCCAAGTTCATCGCCGAGACCCTCAAAGGGTACGGTGTGACCCACATCTTTCATGTGCCCACGGCCTTCTTTGGGACCTTGGTGGCCCTGGAGGGTTCAGGTATCCAGCGGGTGCTGACCCACGGGGAGAAGGCGGCGGCCTACATGGCCGATGGCTACGCCCGGGCCTCGCGGCGCCCCGGCGTGTGCATGGCCCAGGCCGTTGGCGTGGCCAACCTAGCGGCGGGGATGTCGGACCCCTATATGGGCTGTTCTCCGGTCATCGCCATGACCGGGGCCCTGAACCCTCTCCATCGCTACCGCCATGCCTATCAGGAGTTCGAGCACCCTCAGCCATTCGATGCGGTGACCAAGGCCAGCTACCAGGTGGACAAGGTGGAGCGGCTCCCCGACCTCCTCCGGCAAGCCTTCCGGGACGCCACCTCGGGCACCCCCGGGCCGGTGCACCTGGACGTGTGGGACGAGGCCCTGAACGCGGAGGCGGACCTAGAGGTGCTGGTGGAGGAGCCCTTCACCCGCATCCCGCCCTTCCGCCCCGAGCCCGAGGCCTCCCGGGTGCGAGAGGCGGCAGCCCTGTTGATGCAGGCCAAGAAACCCGTCATAGTGGCCGGTGGTGGGGTCATCGCCTCCCTGGCCTGGGATGAGGTGCGGGAGCTGGCCGAGATGCTGACCATTCCCGTGGCCACCTCCCTCAATGGCAAGACCTCCATCCCCAACCATCACCCCCTGTGGGCGGGGATGGTGGGCCGGTACTCCCGCTGGTGTGCCAATCGGATCGTCTCCGGAGCCGATTTGGTGCTGTTCATCGGGACCCGGGCGGGAGGGATGACCACATGGGACTGGAAGTTCCCACCTCGGGACATGCCCACCATCCAGATCAACCTCGACCCTTCGGAGCTGGGGCGGACCTACCCGGCTCAGGTGGCGCTCCTGGGCGATGCCAAGGTTACCCTCCGGCGGTTGGTCGAGGCGCTGGAGCCACTTGAGCCCGAGAAGGAGCGGCTGGCGGAGATACAGCGGCTGGTGGCGGAGTGGAAGGCGGAGTTCGCCCCCATGCGCGAGTCCAACGCCTCCCCCATCCGGCCTGAGAGGCTGTGCCAGGAGCTTACCGAGTTCCTGCCGCCCGATACCCTGCTTGTCTCCGACACGGGACACTCCGCCATCTGGAGTAGCACTATGATCGAGCTGAAACAGCCGGGGGTGAACTACATCCGGTGCGCCGGCTCCCTGGGCTGGGGGTTGCCCGGTGCCATCGGGGCACAGTGTGCCGTCCCCGACCGTAAGGTGGTCTGCTTCACCGGCGATGGGGGCTTCTGGTATCACATTGCGGAGCTGGAGACCGCCGTCCGGCACGGGATCAGCCCCGTCATCGTGGTCAACGACAACCACTCCTTGAACCAGGAGATGGGGCCCATCCGTCGGGCCTACGGGGACCCACCCTGGGGCAACTACCAGGAGCTCATGATGTTCACCGACGTGGACCTGGCCAAGGTAGCCCAGGCCATGGGCTGTTACGGTGAGCGGGTGGAGCGGCCGGAGGAGATCCGTGGTGCCCTGGAGCGGGCCTTCGCAGCAGACCGGCTGGCAGTGATCGACGTGGTGAGCGACATCGAGGCCATGGCCCCGGTGCCCCGGGAGGCCGATGTCCGGCCCTCGGTGACGGCTCCCTACAGCTAGGGGGCAACTCTCCGTGAGGGAGCGAGCCTGGTATGAGGGGCCGGCGGGTTTTTCTGTACTGGATGGAACAGGAGCAGGGGGTTACCCTTCCCGCCCTGGAAGGGGAGGTGTACCAGTCTCCCATCATCAGCCCCGCTGCCATGCAAAAATGTACTGCGCCCATGGGAAACCGGTGGATCGCCTACATGTGCGGGTATCCCGTGGAGGTGTATCAGCCCCAGCAGGCCACCCCGGAGGAGGTGGAGTTCCTGGAGGAGGAGGTCAGCCGGTGCCGGGTGCAGTTGGAGCTCTTGGTGAGCCGGCGTCCCCGGGGTGCCGAGAGATCGGGCCTGCTGCGCCAGCGGGACCTGCTACAGCAACAGCTCCGGGCAGCCCAGGAGCGGCTTCAGGCCGGCGCAACCCTGATAGGACTGATCAAGGCCTGCTCTATTCAGGAGGACGGCCTGGCGATGGTGCTGGAACGGGGCACCAAGCCCTTTGTGTTCCCTCAGCGCCTGTATCTGGAGGTGCTCAACAGGACCCGGGAGCAGGTTCTGGCCTCCCCCTTCTCGGTGGGACCCGTCACCGTGATCCCCTACGTCTCGGAGCTGCAAACCCTGCGGCGCGCGGCTGAGGTCTGGTGGGAGCGAGGGGAGCTGGAACCCTTCCAACTGGCGGCCCTTCACGCCAGCCTGCAGGAGGGCACCCGGCCCGTGGAGATGCGGCCAGATACCTGGTTGCCCCTGACGGAGAGCTTCGGCCCCACCGGCCGGACCCTGCTGGAGGAGCAGGTGCTGGGAACCCTGGTGAACTACCTGTGGGGTGAGGAGCTCCTGGCCGTGTACGGGGTGTTCAACCTCTGTTACCTGGAGCTGCTGGATGATGTGAGCCGTGCTCTTCCACTGGGGAAGTGCCCCCGGTGCGGCAGCCTCCAGGCCCTGGTTCTCCGGCAGCACCGGGACCGGCTGTGCGAGCCCTGTAGGGCCGAGGCGGGGAGGGTGCGAGTACGACGTTACCGCCGACGGCACGGGCAGCTCCGGGAAGTAACGTGAGAGGTAACGCTAAAATATGGAGCACCCCCTATGCCTGGACTCCCGCAGGTGGTCGCAGCGTGTAGGTGGGAGTGACCGGGGGTTACGTACTGCCTCAGGCTCACAACGGGAGGGTAGGATGCCTATCTACGAATACCACTGCTCCAAGTGCAGGTCTGAGTTTGAACAGCGCCGCTCTATCGAGGAGCGTGATGCTTCCGCCACCTGTCCCGCCTGTGGCGACGAGTCCCGGAGGTTGATTTCCGCCTTCGCCTCTAAGACAGGCTATTACCTGCGCTCCACGGGAACGGCCTTTCGTGGTCCGTCCCGCAAGGATGAGGTGGCCCATCGGTAGGGGCATCTTCCCCAGGGGCGAGCTACCCCAAGAGAGGGGCTGCCAGGGCCGGGGGCAGGAGGATACCTTGCCCTGGCCAGAGGGGTGGAGTAGAATACGCCGCACTCTCGTGGCGCTCTGCCGCCCGAGGGGGAATACGGGCTAGGGGGGGAACGCCATGACCATCACGCTGGCGGAAGCGGAGAAGCTCCTTCAGGCAGCCAAGGCCAAGGCCCGGGAGATGGGCATACCGGTGTCCATCGCTGTGGTGGACCCCAGGGGGGATCTGGTGGCCGTAGCACGGCAGGACGGTGCCCGCTGGACGACCCCTGAGATAGCCCGGGGCAAGGCCGTCGCCTCGGCTACCTTCGGGGTGCCCAGCGGGGAGCTGGCGGAGCGGGCCAACAGCCCCGTCATGCGAAGCGTGATGCTGATGCAGGGCGGACGCTTCATCCCTCACCAGGGCGCCCTGCCCATCAAACGGAGCAACCAGGTCATCGGGGCCGTGGGGGTCAGCGGCGGCACCTCCCAGCAGGATGAGGAGGTAGCCCAGGCGGGCATCGATGCGTTATAGACCAAAGCGGGGGGAGGCCCTACACGGGAAGCGGTTGGCCCTGGTGGTAAGTGGGGGCAACCCCACCGTCGCTCAACTGGTCGAGTGCCTCCGGGCATGCGGGAGGCTATCATAGAGGCCATGGAGGGACTCAAGGGCTGGCTGAAGGGCCCTCTGGGCCGTCCTCTGGTGCTGCTGGTGCTGCTGGGGGGCTCCTATCTGACCTACCTGGGCATCGCCGGCGAGGTGAGCCTGGCCTTGATTCCGGTGGGCATCGCCGTGATGCTGCTGGGACTCGTGGCAGAGACCATCGCTAGGCGGGGCTGAAGAAGCGTGCCAACTCGTCTCGCGGGAAGCTGGGGAGCGGGATGGTTCCCTGCGGTGTCCGGATGCGCAGTCCCTCTGCCCTGGGAGTCACTACGCCGATCTCCTGGGCCTCAATACCCTCCCGCTCCAGGGCTGTCTTCAGGGCGGGGAGCTGGTCTCCGGGCAGGGTGAGCACCAGGGCCCCCGAGGCCAGCAGGCCCAGGGGGTCCAGTCCCAGGGCCTGGCAGATGGCCTGACACTCGGGAAGGACGGGGATGCGCCCCTGGTCGATGTGGAGTCCTACACCGGCGGCCAGAGCCAGCTCCCGCAGGCCCGTGGCCAGCCCCCCCTCGGTGGGGTCGTGCATGGCGTGCACCTGCGCGACGGAGCAGGCTACCAGGGCGTCGTGGACTACGCTGATGCCGGGGGTGAAGAGCAGCTCCCTAGCCAGGGCGATGACCCTCTCGGGGATCCCTGCGCTCCGCAGCCCCTGGGCGGCGTCCCGGGCCAGGATGGCAGTGCCCTCGATAGCGATGCCCTTCGTGATGACTACGGCATCGCCCACGGCGGCCCCGGCGCTGGTAACGGCTTTACCTTTTTGCACTTCCCCCAGCATGCACCCCACGACGATGGGGTGGTCCAGTCCCTGGCTTACCTCGGTGTGCCCGCCCACCAGGGCTATGTTGAGGGCCTCGCAGGCCGAGAGCACCTGGTCAAAAACCTCCTCAGCCTGGGCCTCGGTGGCACCCTCCGGCAGGAGCAGGCTGGCCAGGAACCAGCGCGGTCGGGCGCCCATGGTGGCTACGTCGTTGGCGTTCACCTGTACGGCGTACCAGCCGATGAGCTCGGTGGCGAAGGTAACCGGGTCGGTCTTGGCCACCAGCACCGCGTCACCAAGGTCGATGAGGGCGGCATCCTCCCCGAACCGTGGCCCCAGGAGGACCTGGGGGTCCTTCGATTGCACTTTTGCCAGCAGGCGCTCCAGGAGTTGGGGAGGCAGCTTGCCGACCTTCATGGCATCGCTCCTCGTTGCCGCTGTGCGAGACAAGATGCTGCGGCTGGGACTATACTAACGGATAGCACAGGAGAGCGGAAGGGCCTACGGAACACTGCTGGTGAGGGGGAGGCTTTGGCTTTTTCGGTGGTGCCATAGGCAACGGAGGGTGTTCTAAACAAATCTTAAAATTAACTTAAACATTTGTTATATTCGTCTTGACAAAAACCAGGGAACTATGCTACCATGCCCACACCGTAAGGAGGTGAGGTGCCATGGCTCGCAAGACCAAGCTCATGCAGCGGGTGGAGGACAAGTACCAGCGTTCCCTGGAGCGGCTCTTGCCTGAGCTGGTGAACGAGAGGGGCCTCTCGGCCACGGCCCAGGAGCTGGAGGTCAGCAAGGCTACCCTCGGTTACTGGCTGCTGAAGCTGGGCATCAACGTCCGCCGGGTCGCCCTGGCGCCAGGGGAGACCCTGGAGGTCAAGCGGGTCAGCTAGCCTCTCTCCCTTCTCCGGGGCGGCTGACCACTTCCTCTCCACTGC
>JBHIBI010000008.1:0-17827 GCA_046758985.1 Dehalococcoidia bacterium | reverse complement strand
AGGTACTGCCCGGCCAGGATTCGAACCTGGGCCTAGGGATCCAAAGTCCCACGTGCTACCGCTACACCACCGGGCAATCTAAAGGGGTGCCGAAGGTCGGATTCGAACCGACACGGCCTTGCGGCCACCGGTTTTTGAGACCGGCGCGTCTACCCTTCCGCCACTTCGGCCCCGGCCCCCTGGGGCCACCTCTATCATACGTCGGGCCCTTAGCCGTGGCAAGGCAGCGCCCTGGGCCCTACGCGTGGGCACGGGGCCCTTCGCCTGTGCTACAATAGCTTTCTTCCCAGTGGAGACGGAAATGAAGGTCTCGGTGATCATCCCCACCTGGAACGAGCGGGACAACGTAGGACCGCTGCTGAGGGGTGTTGCCCAGGCCCTGGAGGGCCACGACTTCGACATCGTGGTGGTGGATGACAGCAGCCCCGACGGCACCGCCCAGGTGGTAAGGGAGCTCTCCCATCAGGACGGCCGTATCCGGCTGCTGACCCGGGAGGGAAAGCTGGGGCTGGCCAGCGCCGTCCTGGACGGCATGGCCCTGGCCTCCGGCGAGGCCCTGGTGGTGATGGACGCCGACCTCTCCCATCCTCCCGAGGCCCTTCCTCACCTGCTCCGGCCCCTGGAGGACAGCTACGCCGTGGTGGTGGGCTCCCGCTACGTCCCCGGCGGGCGCATCGAGGGCTGGCCACCGCTGCGGCGTCTCTCCAGCCGCCTGGCCACCCTGCTGGCCAAGGGGCTGCTGGGCCTGGCCGTCAAAGACCCCATGAGCGGCTTCGCTGCCTTCCGAAGGAACGTCCTGGAGCAGCTTCCCACCCGCTACTCTGCCCGGGGGTTCAAGCTGCTGGCGGAGGTCCTGGCCACCACGCCCGGGCTGCGGGTTGCCGAGGTGCCCATCACCTTCACCGACCGCACCCGGGGCAGGTCCAAGTTCAGTCTGGGCGAGGTGGGGAGATTCGGGCTCCTCTGCCTGCGGCTGTGGCTGTGGCGTCAGAGGAACCTCCCCCGGCGGCCCAGGGGCATCCCCTCCTCGGAGCGGTGAACCCGCCCGTTGCCGATGCTACGCGCCCACCAACGGGCGAAGCACCGGGGCCACCTTCACCAGGGCGGAGAAGACCTTGGACTGGAAATCGATGTCGCCGTAGCGCCGGATGACCCCTTGCAGGAGGGGAGAGCTCAGAACGGAGCACAGCAGGTCCAGGTGGCGGTTGCCCAGCCTGGCGTAGATGTTCCGGAGCCGTTGGGCCTGCTCCAGCTCCCGACCCAGCCGTTTCCGCCACCGCCGCTCGTAGTGGGCCAGCATGGACTCGGAGAGGTCCTCCCGCTGGAGGGCCAGCAGGCTGGTCTCGGCGGCGTAGCGGGCTGCCAGTAGCGCCGGGTAGATACCCCCGCCAGAGGTAGGCTTGACCTGCCGGGCGGCGTCCCCCACCAGCAGCACGTTGGCGGCGTAGCTCTTCACCCGGGAGTAGAGGGGGATGAAGCCCCCTGAGTGCCCCAGCACCTCCAGGCCCCGAAAGTGGCTGGGGAAGTGCGCCACCAGTCGCTCCAGGAGCCACCGGGGCTTGTGGTTGCCGTTGAGGGGACTTCCCGAGATTGAGCCGATGCCGATGCGGACCCGGTCGGTGGAGAGGGGGATGGTCCAGCCGAACCATCCGGGGGCCAGATGATTGCCCACATACACCTGGGCCATGTCCACGGGGTGGCCGGGCAGGCGGGCCTCGATCCCCAGGGCCCAGACTGTCTCACCCCTGGGCTGCCCCAGCCAACTGGCCACGCGGGAGCGTACACCGTCGGCCCCGATGAGGAGGCGGGTGGACAGCCGGTGCTCCCGTCCCGTCCGCTGGACCCGCAGCTCCACGTGAGCGTTCTGCCGCTCGATGCCCACCAGTTGGCTGCCCAGGCTCAGCTTTGTACCCTGGACCTGGGCAGCCTCCGCCAGCCGCTGGTCGAACAGGACCCTGTCCAGGACCAGGGCCCTGGTCTTGTCGCCGCCCAGCAGCAGCGTCTTGCCACCGGGAGCGTGGACCAGAGCGCCCTTCACCGTGTTGACCACTACCTCCGAGTCCAGGCCGGCTAGCTGGAGCACCCGGGGTGTCACGAAGCCAGAGCAGTGCAGAGGGACCCCTACCTGCTGGTGCTCCTCCAGGAGGAGGACGCGGAAACCCGCCGCCGCGATATCCCGCGCGGTAGCCGAGCCAGCAGGACCGGCCCCGACCACCGCCACATCGTAGTCCATGCTCCCTCTAGGCTAGGGATGCCTCCGAGCAAACGTTCCGTGAAGCCCTTCACGAACTCTATGAAGGACAAGTATACGCCTGGACTCGTTCCTCCCACAAGATACGAAGGTACGCTCTACCGTCCAGTTCCCTTTCGTGGTTGCCAAGGGGCAAGGGACTGGGTAACATAGGTCTCACTACCAGCAGCGGGTGTGGAGGTAGTGCTGTGTTGGGTCGGCCCCTCTTGTGTGACGGGACTTCAGTGCTGGAGGTTGGCGGATGATGGAGACGCCCAAGCGTGCCCTGGTGGTCACCCCGCACCCCGATGACGCCGAGTTTGGCTGCGGTGGTACGGTGGCTAGGTGGGTGCGAGAGGGTGCCGAGGTGTACTACACCCTCTGCACCAACGGGGACAAGGGCTCCAACGACCCCACGATGACGCCTCAACGCCTGGCCCAGCTCCGGGAGCGGGAGCAACGGGACGCCGCCGCTGTCCTGGGAGTCAAGAGGGTGGTCATGCTCCGGTATCCCGATGGGGAGCTGGAGGATACCCGGGAGTTCCGGCTGCAACTCGTGGTACTGATCCGCCGTTTCAAGCCCGACGTGGTCTTCTGCCCCGACCCCTTCCGCAGAACCTTCTACCTCCACCGGGACCATCGGATCTGTGGCCAGGTGACCCTGGACGCCGTGTTCCCCTACGCCCGAGACCGTCTGCATTTCCCTGAGCTGCTCCGCGAGGGCCTGCACCCTCATAGGGTGGCTACCATGCTCCTGTGGGGCAGCGAAGACCCCGATACCTATATCGACATTACGGGGCTCATGGAGACCAAGGTGAAGGCCCTCCTCTGCCACCGCAGCCAGGTCTCCCAGAGACCCGACCGGGACGCCGATGCCTTCCTGCGGCAGTGGGCCCATGAAGCGGGAAGGAAGATCGGTGCCCAGTACGCCGAGGCCTTCCGCAGGGTCGAGTTCCGCCGCTAGCCCCTTCTGTGCACCGTTCTTCAGCGGGTGAGGCGTCGCTGTTGGGGTTCCCTCCCTGTCCTCAGGCGATGTGGAAGACCCGGGCCACCCGGAGGGCCAGCGTGGGAATGGGGTGCAGCAGCCTGAAGAGCAGGGTCACCAGGAAGCCGATGGTTACCCCGACCAGGGCCCCCCCGACGATGTCCAGCGGGTAGAAGACGCCTGCGTAGACCCTGGTCAGACCAAAGACGGTGGCCAGGAGGTACATCGCCAGGCCCAGGCGGGGGTTCGCCTGGTACACCCCCGTGGCGATGGCGAAGGTCAGGGCGACGGGGTTGGCGGGGAAGGAGGAATCGGTGGGCTGGTAGAAGAGCAGGTTCAGGGTGTACTCGGCAAAAGGCCGAGGGCGGAAGTAGAAGTGGTTAATAGCGAACACCGCCAGGTTGGCGAATCCCAGGGAACTCATGGCGATGAAGACGGCCCGCTGGTTCCGGTCCTTCATCCGCTCGTCCTTCCAGCCAAACCACAAGCCCAGCAGCACCAGGGAGAAGAGCACGGGAATAAAGTAGTCGCTGACCACGACCTTCAGGACGGCGTCCAGGGCGGGGAAGTGCCCCACCCAGCTATTCAGCCAGCGCAGGACCGCGTGGTCCGCCGCTAGAACGCCTTCCATAGCCTCCTCACGGTGCTCAGCAGAGCCCGTGCAAAGCTGGTCTCCCTCAGGGCCTCCAGGCCCCAGGGCAGCTCTTGGGTATGCTTCCCCAGGGTAGCGTTGAGGGCGGAGGAGAGGAGCAGCGTGAAGATGATGGCGCCAGCGGCGGCGGCGCTGAACAGGCCCGTCTGTTTGGTGCCGTCCAGACCCCCGTTGGTATCCGGGAGGTTACGGGGC
Source organism: Dehalococcoidia bacterium (assembly GCA_046758985.1). Classification (GTDB taxonomy): domain Bacteria; phylum Chloroflexota; class Dehalococcoidia; order Lucifugimonadales; family JBHIBI01; genus JBHIBI01. The sequence goes on along the minus strand of JBHIBI010000008.1, from coordinate 13,765 downwards.
CCCGAGAGGAAGAACCAGAGGAAGGCTGCTACCCCTAGTGCCACTCCCACGGCGGCCGTCACGCCCCGGCTGCGGAAGAACCACAGGCCACGCAGCCCGCTATAGGCAGCGGCGGCTTGGATGACCCCGGAGGCGGCTATAAAGACTAAGAAGAAGTATTCTAGCGCGAACTGGCTCATTCCAGCGCCCTATTCGGGAGGTGTTGCTGGTTCCTGCGTCGCCTCCTTCGGTAGTGCGGGCTGCCTCGCACTCAGGTAGTGAGTGAGTCCCACCATGCTGGGCAAGGCCACTGCATACCCCAGCCAGTTCAGCGAGGCACCTGTGGCCCATGCTGCCAGGGGAAGGGTGATAAAGATGAAAGCCAGGGCCAGGGTGCTGCTGCGGCTCAGGGTGAGGAGTACCAGGGAAAGGAGTGCAAGGGGCAGAGTGGCCCTTGGCAGCACCGTCAGGAGGACGCCGACGGCGGTGGCTGCACCTCGCCCGCCCTGGAACTGGAGGAACAAGGGCCAGGTATGGCCCACTACCGCGGCTGCACCTGCCAGCATCTCCGGGCTGCCAGTCCCGAGAAGCTGACGCGCCAGGAGTACCGCCAGGGCTCCCTTGGCCATGTCTACTGCCCCCACTGCCAACCCTGGACCCATCCCCAGGCAGCGGAAGGCGTTGGCGGCCCCCATGTTCCTGTCACCCAGCTCCCGGATATCGACGCCTTGTAGCCACCGGCCAGCCAGATAGCCTGTGGGGAATGAGCCGACCAGATAGGCCATCGCCAGGAGGCTGAGCCACTCCCATCCGGGAACCATACCGGCTATCCTCTTGCCTTCAAACCAGTCCGGGCCCGCACCGAGCGGGGCACCGCCGCGGTACACCAGTGGAGGTACTTGGGGTTGTTGCCCTTGGCGATCTGGAAGTACATCTCCTGCAGCGCCCTTGTGAGGGGCCCAGGGTTGCCATCGCCGATCTTCCGGTGGTCGATCTCCCCCACGGGCGTCAGGTGGGCGGCAGTGCCGGTGAGGAAGAGCTCATCCGCCACGTAGAGTTCGCTGCGGTCGATGCTGCGCTCCCGCACCTCCACTCCCAGCTCGTTGCGCGCTAGAGCGATGACCGTGTTGCGGGTGATGCCGGAGAGCACGTTGTCCTCCAGGGAAGGGGTGAACAGCTCGCCGTCCTTGACCAGGAAGAGGTTCTCGCCAGTGCCCTCGCAGACGTGGCCGTCCTGGTTGAGCATAATCGCCTCATCGAAGCCAGCCAGCACCGCCTCGGTCTTGGCCAGGATGCTGTTGACGTACAGGCCGCTGATCTTGAACCGGGGAGGGATCATGGGGTCGTCGATGCGCCGCCAGGAGGAGGTGCAGCAACGCTGTACCTCTGCCCCCAGGTAGTCCCCGAAGGGGATGGCCAGCAGGGCAAAGTCGCTCTCCAGTTCGTGGAGCTTCAGGTTGGCCACCAACTGGGCGCTTTTGTAGGCAATGGGCCGGATGTAGAGGTCCTCGGTGTAGCCGCTCCGTTCCACCAGCTCCACCGTGATGTCGCACAGCTCGTCTAGGGTGTAGGGGAGGTCGATCAGGAGGATGCGGCAGCCCTGGAGCAGCCGCTGGTAGTGCTCCCGCAGGCGGAAGATGTAGATGACCTGCTTGTCGGGATTCCAGTTGCCCCGAATACCCTCGAAGACGGCGGTGCCGTAGTGGAGGGCGTGGGTCATAATGCCTACCTTGGCCTCCTCCAGCGGGACCATCTCCCCCCGGATGAAGGCGTAGGGCGTCGGACTCACGGTGCACCTCCCTATGCCCACTGGGCTTGGCCTATTATAATCTTGCTGTGAGCCCAAGGCAAGGAGGCTAACCGCCGCTGTGATGAAGATGGCCTATCCGCTCCTGCTGGGGGTGTTGCTGGTGGTTGCCGTGGCCGGGGGCGTGCTGTTGTTGGTGAACCGGTCCCCCGGGGGAGCGGTGGAGATCCTGCTGCCCACCGCCACCCCTACGCCAGAGCTCAAGGTGTATATGACCGGGGCCGTGGTCAACCCGGGCGTGTACACCCTCCAGCCCAGCGCCCGTCTGGAAGACGCCCTGGAGGCAGCGGGAGGTCCTACCGGTGATGCAGACCTGCAGAGGGTGAACCTGGCGCAGCAGGTGCGGGACGAGGACGCCTTCCACATCCCCCGGGTGGGTGAGCCGCTGCCGACCAGCACCCCTCAGGGCCAGGACGGCAGGGTGAACCTGAACACCGCCTCCCAGGCCGAGCTGGAGCAGCTCCCGGACATCGGCCCGGTCAAGGCTCAGGCCATCATCGAGTACCGGGAGACCAACGGACCCTTCCGCCGGGTGGAGGACCTGCTGCTGGTGCCAGGCATCGGCCCCGCGACACTCCAGCAGCTTCGGGAGCTGGTCACCGTGGGGGACTGAGGCTGCCAGGCGAGGGGTTGCACTCTTCAGTCGGGTGTGAAGGTGAGGGTCTCGGCTATCTGGTCATCCAGCAGGAAGGTGAAGCGCACAGGGGTCTGCTGGGGCAGTTGGGAGCGGTCCAGGGAGACGACCTGGAAGGGCGCGGCCAGGATGGGCACCTCCCGCCCGGCGGGCGGGACCTCCTCCAGCCGGAGGTGGACCTGTACCTCCGTCCCCTGGAGCAGAATCCGGTCTATGGTCAGCGGCTCTCCCCGCAGGGGACGCCACAGGAAGTAGGTCACGATGACCACCTGGGGCTCCGGCGGCTCCCGGCCCAGGGCGAGGATGTCGCCGCGGGACCGGTAGACCCGCCAGGTGTTCAGGAGGGAGGTGAGTTCCTCCCCCTGAGGGAGCACCAGGGCCTTCAGGGTTTCAGAGAAGGGCCCGGCCTCCTCCCCCTGGGGGACCGCCCATCCGCTCAGTAGGGGGTGAAAGGGCAGCTCCGCGGTCTGGGGAGTGGGGGTGCCCAGAGCACAGGCCGCCAGCGCCGAGAGACAGAGCACCATGGCCCAGAGCCGTCTACCCATACGCTCCCTCCGGGGTTGCCGAGACGGGCGGTACGATTGTATACCAAGAGGGTCGCTGGGCGAAACCTGCCCGCCGCCCTGAAGGGCCGGGGTGCCGGTGGTACCATAGACCAGAGCGCGGGCGCTCACCGCTGGGCAGCTTGCCAGGAGGAGAACATCATGCAACAGGCGTTAGAAGGGATACGGGTGCTGGACCTTACCCGGTACATCAGCGGCCCCTACTGCTGTATGCTGCTGGCCGACATGGGGGCTGAGGTCATCCGGGTCGAACGGCCAGGGGGCGACGACGACCGCTCCGTGGGGCCCTTCGCCCCCAACGGCGAGAGCATGCTGGTGATGGTATCGGGCCGCAATAAGAGGGGTATCACCCTGAACCTGCGCCACGAGGAGGGGCAGGGTGTGCTCAAGGAGCTGGTGCGCGCCAGCGATGTGCTGGTGGAGAACTACGCCCCCGGCTACCTGGACTCCCTGGGCCTGGGGTACGAGGCGCTGCGGCAGGGGAACCCCTCCCTCATCTACGCCGCCATCAGCGCCTTTGGCCAGACTGGCCCCCAGCGTGAGCACAGCGGCTTCGACGCCATCGCTCAGGCCATGTCAGGGATGATGTGGTTGACCGGCTTCCCCGACAGCCCTCCGCTGAAAGCGGGCCTCCCCGTGGTCGACTACGGCACGGGCATCTATACCGCCCTGGCTATCCTGCTGGCGCTGCGCCACCGGGACCAGACGGGGGAGGGCCAGTTCATCGACACCTCGCTGCTGGATACGGCCCTCTCCTTCCTGGAGACGGTGCCCGCTGAGTACCAGGTGCTGGGGTGGGTGCGGCCCCAGATCGGGAACCGCCGCCCCTTCACGGCCCCCACCGACAGCTACCAGGCCCGGGACAGCTACGTCTGCATCGGGACGGCCACCGACTCCGCCTGGCGCCGACTGGCCCGCATCCTGGAGCGGCCCGAGCTGGCCCAGGAACCCCGCTTCGCCACCAACGACGGCCGCGCCACCCACCAGCAGGAGCTCAACGCCTTGGTGGCCGACTGGGTGGCCGACAGGAGCGTGGCCCAGGTGGTGGAGACCCTCCGCCAGGCCCATATCCCCGTGGGGCCGGTGCAGACGGTAACCGAGGTGATGGCGGATCCCCAGATCAGGGCGCGGGAGATGCTGGTGGAGTTGGAGCAACCCGGCGTGGGCACCGTGCTGGCACCGGGCATTCCCATGAAGCTGAGCAAGACCCCCGGCACCGTCCGCCGCTATGCCCCCCGGGTGGGGGAGGACAACCAGCAGGTCTACCAGGGGCTGCTGGGCTACGACCCCCAGCGGATGACCCAGTTACAAGAGGAGGGGGTTATCTAGAGGAGCCGCTTCAGATTCCTCCTCGCCCTGGGGCTCAGGACCTACATACACAGCATCCCCCCGTCCACGGTGATAGTCTGCCCCGTGATGTAGGAGGAGGCGTCCGAGGCCAGCAGCAGGGCCAGGGCGGTCAGGTCCTCGGGCTGTCCCATCCGCTTCTTCGCCGTCGCCTGCACCGTCTGCTCCACCTGCTCCGGGGTACGGGCGTCCAGCCAGCGGGGTGTGGCGATCATGCCGGGAGCGATGGCGTTGACGTTGATGTTGTACGAACCCAGCTCCCGGGCCATGGTGGCCGTCAGGGCGATGATGGCCCCTTTGGAGGCGGCGTAGGCTGCCGAGGCAGGAGCGGCTGACCCCCGGCGCCCCACGATGGAGGCCATGCTGATGATCTTGCCGTAGCGCCGCTGCTTCATGTGGGGTACCACCGCTTTGGAGCAGTAGAAGCTCCCCTTGACGTTCACCCGCAGGTTGTCGTCCCACTGCACGTCCTCCAGCTCCTCCAGGGAGCCGGTGAGGTGGGGGCTCACGGCGTCGTTGATCAGGATATCGATCTGACCGAACTCCTGGAGAGTGCGCTGGATGGCAGCCTGCACCTGCGCTGCGTCGCCCACGTCACAGGGGATGGCCAGGGCCCGCCCGCCCTGCTGAGTGATCTCCCCAGCGGTCTGCTCTGCCCGTTGTGGGTCAATCTCGGCCACCGCCACCGCCGTCCCCTCCCCGGCGAAGGCCAGGCCAAAGGCGCGTCCGATGCCGTGTCCCGCTCCGGTGATGAAGACCACCTTTCCTGTCAGTCCCAGGTCCATGGTCGCCCCTCCTTCTAGGCAGTGTGTTGCACACGGCTGAGGCGCACGTGACGGCTGGAGTTCACCGCGCGCCCCTCGCCTGTGCTCAAGCAAGGGAAGTATACTACAACCCCTTGCTCCAAGGCCCAGCGTGCCCTTATCAGCGTTGTGAGCCCTGGCACCCCTCTGCTACAATGGTTCGTACATTCAGGCACAGCGACTGTTGGCTCTGCTGGTTCCTGCGCCTGTTTTCCCTTTCGGGGAGAGGATGCAGCCAAAGACTGTGGGTTTTGAGCTTCGCACCTTCCGTTGGGATGACCTGGAGGCCCTTTCGCGGCTCATGCGTGGACTGCTGGAAGCCGGAGAGGACCACCAGCCCATGACCCCTGCCTACCTGAGGGCCCTTCTGCAGCAGCCCGGGTGCGACCCCGAGCAGAACTGTCTCCTGGCCCATATCAGCGACCGCCTGGTGGGCTATGGCCTGGTCTCGCCAGAGGTGCCCATCGGGCGGGCAGTCATCGAGGGGGGTGTCGCTCTCCAGGAGCGGGGCCGTGGCGTGGGGAGTGCCCTGCTGGAGGCGGCCCTCCAGCGGGCCGCGGAGCTAGGGGCCAGGGTCGCCCACCTGTGCGTTCCCGAGGGCAGTCCGGCGGCCTCCTTTCTGGAGCGTCGCGGACTACCGCTGGCACGCTGCTACTGGGAGATGGAGTGGACCGGGGAGACCGTGCCTCTCGTGGAGGCCCCGCAGGAGGTGGCCGTACGCCCCATGGAGCCTGACGAGGTGGAGGTGCTGACCCGTATGCAGAACGCCGCCTTTCAGGGGAGCTGGGGCTTCTGTCCCAATACGGTGGAGCAGATCGCCTACCGGGTGCGCATGCCCTTCAACCGCCCCGAAGACGTGCTCTTCCTGACCCGCGAAGGCGAGGTGGTGGGCTACTGCTGGACCCGGGTGATGGAGACGAAGCGCGGCCTGGTAGGGGGGGTCCCCATGATCGGCGTTGCGCCCGGCAATCGGGGCCTTGGACTGGGCCGGGTGGTCCTCCTGGCGGGGATACGCTCTCTCCGTGCCCGGGGGGTGGACCGGGTCACCCTCACCACCGACGAGGCCAACGTGGCCGCTGGGAAGCTCTATGAGTCTGTGGGGTTCAGCAGGGCCCGGACCCTTCACTGGTACGAGGCCCGGCTGTCGCCCTCTTCCGTAGAGTAGGACTCCGCTGGAGTTTTCTCCTTGAGGGAGCCTGGATTGAGGAAGCCTCCGGAGATCACCAGCCGCATGGCCTCCTCCAGGGTCATGTCCGTGGGCAGCACCTCTTCCTCGGCGAGAATGACCAGGTAACCGGAGGTGGGGTTAGGGGTGGTGGGGACGTACACCATGACCCGGTCCTTGCCGTCGCGGTCCTTGATGGTCCCCGTCACCAACCCGATACTGGTGATCCCCTTCCGGGGGAACTCCACCATGACCACCCGGCTGAACTTGGTGTGGTTGGCGGTGGAGAAGAATTCCGTGGCCATGCGGGCAGCGCCGTAGATGGACTTCACCACCGGGATCCGCTCTACCAGGCGGTGTCCCTGGTGCACCAGACTTCGCACGCCCCAGATGGTGCCCAGCCAGCCGGCCAGGTAGATGAGCAGGAGGATGGAGAGCACCCCGGCGGCGGGGATGACCCAGTGCCATGGGGAAGGAAGGCTTTGCTTCATGGCCTGTTGCAGGGGCTGAGTCAGATCGGCCAGGAACCCATAGATGAGGAACAGCACCAGGTAGGTAATAGCCGCGGGCACCACCACCAGCAGCCCCGCCGTGAGCCGTGTCCGGAAGTGCTTGCTTACCGAGTTGAGCAGGGCGGTTGGTCTCTTTTCCATGACATCAGCTCATGGTCTCTTGGAGGCGCTGGTCAGGAGGTCCTGGGAGAGGGCGGCGACTCTGGCAGACACCTGTTCCCAGCCCAGGCCTTCGGCCCAGGCGCGGGCTTGCTGGCCCATGGCGCGGCGCAACGCCTGGCTTGCCAGGAGGGCCTCCAGGCAGTTGACGTAAGGCTCGGGGCAGTGCCCAGCCACCAGGTAGCCCGTCCGGCTGTGCTGAACCAAGGTGGAGAGCCCTCCCACCCGGGCCGCGACGACGGGGACCCCGCAGGCCATGGCCTCCAGAGCGGCGAAACTAAAGCTCTCGTAGAAGGAGGGTATTACGCATACATCGGCGGCGTTGTAGTAGAGAGGGAGCTCCTCATGCCTCACGGTCCCAATGAACTGCACCAGGCTCTGGATTCCCAGCATTGCTGAAAGGCTCCTCAGCCTCTCCACCTCCCGTCCCTGCTCCACCGCTCCTCCGATAATCAAGACCCGCAGCTTTTCCCAGTCTTTCATTATAGCAGCAGTTCGGAGTAAAAGCTCCACACCCTTGATAGGCTCCAGCCGGCCTACAAAGAGCAGTACCTTGTGGCCGTTGAGTCCCAGCTCATCACGGGCCGTAGCTTGGCTCAGGGGCTTGAAGTGGGAGAGGTCCACGCCGCAGGGGATGACGGCTATCTTCTGCGGCGGGGCCTGGTAGAAGCGGACGATGGCCTCCTTTTCGTGGCGGCTGAAGGCGATGATGCCCTGTGATGCCTCGATCACCCGCCGCTCCAAGCGACTCCGCAGAGCAGGTTCCTCCTCTCCAGGTCTGGCCCGGCGCTTGGTCTCGGCCAGGGTGTGAAAGGTGCTCACCAGGGGCACGCCCCATCGTCGGCTCAGGACCATGCCTACCCAGCCAGACAGCCAGTAGTGCGCGTGGAGCAGCTCATACCGCAGGCCGTGGCTCTCCTGAAAGCGACAGAGCTCGTCCAGGAACCGCGGTAGCCAAGGGTAATACCTGGGGAGCCGAGGCTGCTCTGGACCCCCGTCCAGGTGAATGACGCGGGCACCATCCCTCAGCTCCATCACCTGGGGCTCGTTGCCCGGGTGTCGGCGGGTGAAGATGTCTACCTGAAACCCCAACTGGCCCAGGTGACGTGCCATCTGGCGGATGTAGACATTCATCCCCCCAGCCTTGCCCGTGCCCAACGAGGTGAAGGGGCAGGTGTGGAAGCCGATGAGAGCGATGCGGGGAGGATTCAGCACCGTTGTACCACCAGCCGGTAGAGTGAGCGGTCCTTGCCGCCCAGGTCGTACTTGTACCGTTCGTCACCGCGCAGGAAGTCGAAGTAGGTCATCCCTCGCTCGATGGCGTCCTTCAGGCACAGGGCCTTCAATAACAGCCCCGCGCTGAGGTGCCTATAGGCTGGGTCGAAGCCGCTGTTGTACAGGGCCCGTGTCATGCCGTAGTCGAAACACATGGTCGTGGCCACCCGCTGCCCGTCCAGCTCTAGGAAGAAGAGCCGCAGCACCCCTTGCCGGGCCAGCTCCCGGGCGATGGTCTCAAAGAACTGCTGCCGCTGGGGCGTGAGGAACTTGTGCTTCTCGGCGCGGCTCTCCCGAAGCATCCGGAAGAAGTCATCCAGGTCTGCGTCGAAGGAGGTGCTGTGGGAGACGTCGGAGCAGCGGTGCTCTCCAGCCGATTCCAGGCGGCGCAGCTTTCTGCGGAGCTCGTGGCGGCCCTTCTTGGAGAGCCTTGCTAGGTAGTCGTCCCAGCTTAACGGGAGGGGCAATCCCGGCACCACATCCTCCAGCTCGATGGCAACCTGGTACCCCCGCTCCCGTGCCAGGGCCGGCAGGTGGTCCAGGGTGGGAGAGCCTTCGGGCAGGGAGGTAAAGCGTAGCGTCCGCCACTGCTCCTGGCCCAGGTAGTCCAGCAGCGCTGGGTAGAAGAGGGTCTCGCTCTCCCGAGAAACCAAGAAGTCGTGGTAGTCAAAGAGGTCCGTGTCGCCGATGAAGGAGAGCTCGCCATCCCGCTGCGCCAGGGGTGCGATGCCCATGGTGCGGTCGTCGTCCGTCAGGCGCAGCAGGAGCAGCTCCGATTCGGTCCCCAGGCGCTGCCACCACGACCGTTGCCAGCCCGGGGTGAGGAACACTGAAGGGGCAGTACAGAAGGGGAGGAGTTGTTGCCACTCCTCCTCCACCTCGTCAAATCCGTTCACGCGGAGGAACTCCGCCATGCTCCACTCCCTAGCCCGTGGGCAGGCCCAGCAGCGACTCCACCGCCTCGGCCTCGGGGGCCACCTCGGGCAACGGGGCCTCCGTGCTGCGGGCAGCCAGCTCAGGGTCTTTGAGGCCCGTGCCGGTAATCACGCAGACCGCCTGCTTGCCCTCCAGGTTCAGGCCCTGGTGGCTCAGCTTCAAAAGACCGGCCACGGCTGCCGCCGAGGCGGGCTCACAGAACACACCTTCTTTAGATGCAAGAAGATGGTAGGCGGTGAGGATCTCCTCGTCGGCGACCGCATCAATGACCCCCTGGGACTCGTCGCGAGCCGCCAACGCCCCTTTCCAGCTTGCGGGGTTGCCGATGCGGATGGCCGAGGCGATGGTGGTGGGGTTGGGTACCGACTCCCCTCGAACGATGGGGGCTGCACCCTGGGCCTGAAAGCCCATCATCCGGGGTCTCCAGCTGCTGCGTCCACACCTCTGATACTCTACAAACCCCTTCCAGTAGGCGGTGATGTTGCCAGCGTTGCCCACGGGGATGAAGAGGTAATCGGGGGCATTTCCCAGCTCGTCCACTACCTCGAAGGCGGCGGTCTTCTGTCCCTCCAGCCGGTACGGGTTGATGGAGTTCACCAGGGTGAGCGGGTGCCGCTGGGCCAGGAGTCGCACCAGGGAGAGGGTCTGGTCGAAGGTGCCGTTGACCATCACGATCCGCGCCCCGTGGGCGATGGCCTGGGCTAGCTTCCCCTGGGCCACGTCCCCCTTAGGCACCAGGACTACCGTCTCGATGCCACACCGGGCCCCATACGCCGCAGCGGCGGCGCTGGTGTTGCCGGTGGAGGCACACAGAATGCCTTGGCTCTGCTCCTCCAGCGCCTTGGCCACCGCCACTACCATCCCCCGGTCCTTGAAGGAGCCAGTGGGGTTACAGCCCTCCAACTTGAGGTAAAGCTCCTCGCACCCCACCGCCTTGGCCAGGTAGCTGGCCTTCACCAAAGGCGTTTCGCCCTCGCCGAGGGTGATCAGCGGCGTAGCTTCGGTGACGGGCAGGAACTGGTGATATCGTCTTAAGACACCCTCTCCCATACCGTGTCCTTCTTCCTTGCCGTGCCCCCCGATGTCCTGCGGCGAAGGGTCCAGGCGGAGGTGGGTGAGCTGCCACCCCCGCCTGGTAGCACCACAGCCATCATACAGGACCGCCTTTAGGTTGGCAGGGGCTCTACCCTCACGACGCTGCTCAATTCCTTCACCACGGGCAGCTTTGCCAGTTGGCTGAGGGCCTCCTGGACTGCCGCCTCCCGAGAGGGGTGGGTGAGGAGCATCAGCTCGGCAGTGCCCGCCTTTGGATCGGTATCCTTCTGGATGACCGAAGCGATGCTGATATCTAGGTCTCCCAGGGTGCGGCCGATCTGGGCCAGCACCCCCGGCCGATCCAGGGCGCTGAACCGCAGGTAATACTGGGTCTGCACCTCGCTCATGGGGCGCAGCGCCAGGGAGCTCTTCAGGTTTAAGGAGGGAGCAGCGAAGCCTTGCCCCGCAGCTATACGGCGGGCGAGTTCCAGGATATCGCCCACCACGGCGCTGGAAGTGGGAGCCGCCCCGGCTCCCAGGCCGTGGAAGACCACCCTTCCCACCAGGTCCCCCTCCACCTCAATGGCGTTATACGCTCCATCCACCTTGGCCAGGAGGTGGCCCTGGGGCACCAAGGCCGGATGTACCCGTACCTCCAGGGCGTTGCCGTTGCGCCGGGCGATGGCCAGCAGCTTGATGGTGCACCCCAGTTCCCGAGCGTAGAGGAAGTCCCTGAGGCGGAGGCGGGAGATGCCCTCGTGGTACACATCCTGGAACCTGACCGGCGTATGGAAGGCCAGGGTGGCCAGCACGGCCAGCTTATAGGCGGCGTCCACTCCCTCAACGTCGTCGGAGGGGTCGGGCTCTGCGTAGCCCCGTTCCTGGGCTTCCCGGAGGGCCTGTCCAAAGTCCAGCCCGTCTTTGTCCATGCGGGTGAGGATGTAGTTGGTGGTGCCATTGATGATGGTGTGCATGCTCCGGATCTCGTTGGCCAGCAGGCTCTTGGTCAGGGGCCCGATGATGGGGATGCCGCCGCCGACGCTGGCCTCGAAAAGGAGCCCCACCTGACGTGCCTCCGCCAGTGCCAACAGCTCGGGGCCGTGCTTGGCCATGACCTCCTTGTTGGCGGTGACCACGCTCTTCCCTCCCTCAAGGGCCTTCTGGATGAAGTCAAGGGCAGGGTGCTCCCCACCCATCACCTCCACCAAGATGCTGATATCTGGATCGGACAGGAGGTCCTCGGGATTGGTGGTCAGCAGGCTCTGGGGCACTGGAGAGCTCCGAGGCTTCTGCAGGTCCCGGACCAGAATGCGTTTGAGGCTCAGCGGGCACCCTGCCTGCTGGGCGAGAGGCTCCGCCTTCTGGAGGAGGGCCTGGGCCGCTCCCGTACCGACGACCCCCAGGCCCATGAGGCCAATTGCTATGTCATTGGGAGCGGACACGCTGCCCCACCTCCCTTACGTGCTGCCCTGCGGGGTGACCCGGGGTGCAGAAAGCCGGATCTGGTCCACCACCCACGCATACCACTGGGAGTCGAAGACGATCTCGACATCGTTCTGCTGTCGTTCCTCGTTGACCCATTCCTCCAGGGCGTTCTCCTTCAGCACCCGGAGCATCTCCTCGCTCACCTGGCGCACCTGAGGCTCGTCGTGGACCTGAAGGATGTACTTGCCCGCGGAAGTGCTCAAGGGCTCGCTGAGCTGGCCTGGCTCCAAGCTGAAGAGCACCTCCTCCAGCTCGGGGAAGGCACCACGGGGCACCCAGCCCACATAGCCCTTCTCATCGGCGTAAACCCGCTCGTTATTCACCTGTTGGGCCGCCCTGCCGAAGACCTCACCCTGCTGGAGTTGCTCATAGACCTCATCGGCATCCTGGCTGTTGGGCATCCGAATCCAGGAGAGCTCCACCTGCTCCGCTACCGTGGGGACCCGCTTCCCGATCTCCTCCCGCATCTTGCTTCGGTAGATCTCGGCCTTGATCTGCTCCAGGTACTCGGAGCGGGAGAGCTGCCGGACGTTGAGAGTGAGGCGCAGGCGCTCCTGGTATTCCCGCTCCAGTTGTTCGGGCTCTGCCGCTTGTCCCTCTGGGGGGCTAGGGTAGAAGCGTGCCCGCAGCGTTGCCTCTATCTCCTCGTCGGTTACGGTGATGCCGTACCTTGGCGCCGCCTGACGGATGATCTCGTTGTCCACCATGCCGAAGAGCACCTCAAAGGGCACGACGCCCATGTTCAGCGTCTCGCCTGTGAACCGGCCTTCGGCCTGGAGCGACCGGATCCGCTTGACCAGGTCACCCATGGTGAAGGTAGTGTCGTTGACCCGGGCTGCCAGAGCCCTGGGCGGGCTCACGAAGTTCCGAATGTAGCCATAGAGGGGTATAGCCAACACTGCCAGGAGGAGCATGGCCCCCAGGGTAAGGGCTAGCCGCTGTCTCCGGCGGTCTCGCTCGGGCCGTAGCCGCCAGCGGCGGTCGGGCAGCTCTCGCCGGCCTCTGCCCCGTCCTCTCCGGCCTCGTGGTAGGAGTGGCTCCTGGTCCCCAGGAAGGCTCATGGATCCTCCAGAGCTGCAAGCCCCTTCCCTATCATGAGTTTGCTGTGTGGAGCCGAGGGTGGGGCTTCTTCGAGGACTCCGCTCTCGGGTGTCCTAACGGTGCCAGCCCGTCTGCCGTACGTGCTCCGGCGTGAGGGGCAGCAGGGCCAGGTGCCGTGCCAGCTTGATAGCCTCGGCAAGCCTGCGCTGATGGGCGGCGCACACCCCCGTTTTCCGACGGCCCTCTATCCTGGCCCGCTCGGAGATAAACCGCCGCAGCCGGTTCACATCCTTGTAGTCGATGTGGCGCACGTGTTCGACGCAGAAGACGCACACCTTCCGCCTTGGGGGATAGCGGCCCCGGCCATACCGTGGCCTGCCTGTGCCTCTAGTGGTCCGGGATGATGCATGACTCGTCATGGGGACGGTGTTGCACTCCTTTTACCGGTTTCCTCTCCTCAGAAGGGCAGGTCATCAGACTCCGTGTCGGTAGGTACCTCCTCGACCTCCTCCGCTGGAGACTGGCCCTCGCCGGGCCGGTCGAGGAAGCGCACCTGGTTGGCGACGATCTCGTTGACTGACCGCTCCAGGCCGTCGGCTCCCGTCCAGGCACGGCTACGGAACCTCCCCTCCACGTAGGCCCTTCTCCCCTTGGCGAGGTACTGGTTGCATTGTTCCGCCAGCCGGTCCCAGGTGACCACGGTGAACCACTCGGTCTCCTCTCGCCGCTCACCTTCGGCGGTGGTGTAGCGGTGGTTAACAGCCATACGAAAGGAGGTTACCGGGCGGCCGCTGGGGGTGTAGCGCATCTCCGGGTCAGTACCCAGGTTGCCAATAACGATGATCTTATTGACGCTCACCATCGTCTTCCTCCTCTCCCCTGGCCTCCTCCGCCACGGTGTCTCCTGGAGGTTGGGCCGCTTGGGGCTCCTCACTGGGCTCTGCCTCCGGTGGGGGCACCTGGACTGCCTGGGGCTCCTCACTGGGCTCTGCCTCCGGTGGGGGCACCTGGACTGCCTGGGGCT